>JALEHC010000442.1 GCA_022763215.1 Saprospiraceae bacterium | reverse complement strand
TCTGGTGGGTAGAGCAAGGGCGGTCGCTACAACGCATCAACTTTGGGGTGGAGTTTACGCACATCAATTTTACCGGACAAAAAGACAAACTCAAGCTAACCGCCAAGTATGGTTATACTCGAAGTTATTCGCTAAAATATAGCCTTCCTTTTATAAATAAAGCTCAGACACTGGGTATCAATTTTGATGTCAGTTATAGCCGTAATCGAGAAATCAATTATCTGACCCTAGATAATAAACAAGAATTTTATCGGGACGATGATCGGTTTTTGCGAAAGCGATTCTGGGCGGTTACCGGCCTCACTTATCGCCCTGGCCTGCGGGCAAGGCATTTGTTTATCGCGGCCTACAATCAGAATACAATTGATGAAACGGTGGCCACCGAACGAAACCCTGACTATTTCATTGACGGGCGTAGCCTACAACGCTTTTTTTCATTGACTTATCGGTTTTCTTATGATTATCGCGACATTCGGCCGTATCCGGAAAAAGGCTTTTATATAGAAGCAGAACTTGAAAAAGACGGATTAGGTGTATTTGAAGACCGAAATGGACTTACGTTGCAAGCCCGATACGATGTATATTTTCCAATTAGTGAAAAGTGGTCAAGCAGCCTCAATAATCGGGCAAAACTGTCTATCATCAGAAGTCAGCAGCCTTATAATGACAACCGAGCCATAGGCTTTGGCCCGCACTCTATGCATGGTTTTGAATATTATATCATTGATGGCATGGACATGGGGTATATACAAACATCCGTACGCTATAAGTTTTTTCAAAACCAGATCAATTTTGGTAAACTAATGCCTATCAAGGCATTTCGTAAAATGCCATTCAAGACTTATCTTACCATTAATAATGATGTGGGTTATGTAAATGCCCCCTTCGCAGCCGAAGAGAATGAACTGGCCAATAGCCTACTCTGGGGAGGAGGTCTGGGCCTCGATATAGTGTTGTTTTACGATAAGGTAGTTCGGATAGAATATAGTTACAATCACTTGTGGGAGAGCGGCTTATTTTTACATCTTAATTTGAATATTTAATGCAGGTCGTAGTTTACAGCAAGTTACTGAAAGACAAAGATATTGCTCCGGTACAATTGTTATTTGACACCTTACACAAAGAAAATATCCGAGCATTTGTGTATGGCCCTTATCTGGAACAATTGCGCGATCGTATCAAATTGGCAGATGATGTAGAAGTTTTTGAAAGTTACTGGGATCTTTTCCGGCAAAAAATCGATTTTTTTATCACGCTTGGTGGTGATGGTACGATTCTTTCAGCAATCACTCACGTTCGCGATAGTGATGTTCCTATATTAGGTATTAATTTAGGTAGACTTGGTTTTCTGGCAAGTATAGAAAAGAAAAAAATCGTCAATGCGATCCAATTGCTCAAGCGTGGCATGTACGAAATTGATGAACGTGACTTGTTGTATCTGGAGTCCAATCTTCCCATTTTTGGTGAAATTCGCTTTGCGCTAAATGATTGTACATTACTCAAGCGTGACACCTCCTCGATGATTACGATCCATACCTTTATTAATGGCTCTTACCTAAATTCGTATTGGGCGGATGGCATTATCATTGCTACACCAACTGGCTCGACCGGTTATTCGTTGAGCTGTGGTGGGCCTATTATTTTTCCTAATTCCGGCAATTTCGTGATTACACCGGTCGCTCCGCATAATCTGAATGTACGTCCGGTAGTTATTTCTGACGACTCTGTGGTTTCTTTTGAAATAGAGGGAAGGGCAGAGCAGTTTTTGTGTACACTGGATTCGCGATTTGAAACAATTACAGCAGCTCATCAACTGGCCGTACGTAAAAATAGCTTTACCATCAAACTGGTACAAATTCAGGATGTTGGGTTTATGCAAACCATTAGAGACAAACTTACGTGGGGAATTGACTCCCGCAATCATTAATTTAACCTAAAGACGGATCGGCAAAATCTTCTTTGATCTCATGCAGCCTAGCTGCATAAGTACTGAGTATTTCTGCCATTTTCTTATTTAACCTCTGGTGAATTGGTTTGTAAAATCTTACCACCGGGTCTCCCGCCAATCCCTTTATCAGGAAAACCGTATAAGTACCATCACTCATCCTCCTGGCAGTGGCTCCCAGCGTCACCTTCGAAGTCGAAGGATATTCTGCCACACCTCCTTCATAAGTATCCTGCAAGCAATTGTGCTCAATAAAATCGACCATTAATTCATGATATGACATTGATCTGATCATTTCCCTCTTGTTATTTAGACTAAATTAAAATAATTTTGTCAAAACAAACGTCAAAAGTGGCGTTAAAGTTTTATTGACATAAAAAAAAGCTATGGCCTGACTGGCACATAGCTTTTAAGGAAAGATCAAACTTGATCGGATGAACTTACGCAATATGAGCGCGCAACATCCAAGCCATTTTTTCGTGCTCTTCGAGCAAGGCTGTCAGGAAGTCGGTCGTACCTACATCATTGATATCCTTTTCGAGCTTATCGATATCGTGGCGCAAAATCTGGATGATCGCTTCATTATCCGCCAGCAGGTTTTTCACCATTTGTTCGGCATTGCCTTTTAGGTGATCCGTTTCTTGCAAACGAGATAATTTTTTCAGCTCGTCCATAGAACCAGCGGTAAAGTAACCTAAGCTTCGGATTCGCTCGGCAATGTCATCAATTTCGTTAGCCAGCAGCGTGTACTGTTCTTCAAAAAGCTCATGAAGTGGCTTGAAAAACATACCCGTTACATTCCAGTGGTAATTGCGAAGCTTGATATATAGCACATGCTCATCCGCCAAAAGCAAGTTGAGCATATTTGCTACTTCTTGTCTTTCGCTAGATTCTATTCCGATTTGAACGTCTACAGGTGTAGACTGCATTACTTTTTCCATGTCAATAATATTTTTTGAGATTCGTAATAAAGTAGAACTGTACAAACACCGTGATTGTTTGGTCTTTTGATCAAAAAACACCTTTGTTTGAATGCTATAAAATAATAATTATCAGCTACTAAGAGCGTGAGATTAATCACTTTACGAACAATAGTTTAGCATGGCTGGAAGTAGAGCTTTTCAAGATCTTTCTTCCACATTTACCGAAATGTAGAATAAGATGTAATACTATCTAAGTAAGTAACCCAGGCGGCACTGCTTGCCTGCATTTTTAAAGTCGTATGAGCAAAAAAACACATCCCGAATCTTTAATCAATAATAGCCTCGACGCTATTCCGTTTCCTTTGGTTGTTATTCAGGCCAAAAAGAAAAAAAAGTGCTGTAAAAAGTTCAAGAAAGGAAAACGATGTAAAAAGTGTCCGGGCCGTTTGGATTAATATACTCCAACAGGTGCTTATCTTTGTCCATATCAAAACAATTATAGGATGAAGGTAAGCACCAACATTCAAGGACAGGCTTATGAAGCCGACTTGCACCAACCCATCGACATTTCTATTCCGCTCACAGAGGGGCTTTCCACCGTCAATTGCTTCTATGCGCCACCGATGGAAACATTTCCCGTAAGGGAAGGCAATTTCATTGGCTCTACCCGCGAAGGCGGTGCTGTCAACTTTCTCAACGTACGCATCAACCCGCATGGCAATGGCACGCATACCGAGTGCGTGGGGCATATCGCGAAAGAAGTATATACCATTAACCAAAGTCTGCGTCAATTTCATTTTCCGGCCAAACTCATTTCTGTGTTTCCACAAAAAAAGGAAAATGGGGATCGGGTTATTGAAAAAAGCCAACTCGAAGAAGCATTTCCCGAAAGGGAAACCCCTGCCCTGATTATCCGTACAATGCCCAATGATGATCTAAAGTTACGCACCAACTATTCGGGTAGTAATCCACCTTATGTGCATCACGAAGCAATTGCCTACCTGGTAGCACAAGGGGTCAAACATCTGCTGATTGATCTGCCCTCCATCGACCGCGAAGAGGATGGCGGACAGTTACTGGGCCACAAAGCATTTTGGCAATATCCGGAAGCAGTGCGTACGGATTGTACTATTTCTGAGCTGATTTATGTACCTGAGGTCGTAAAAGATGGGTACTATTTGCTCAATATAGGTTTGGCCAGTTTTGAGATCGATGTAAGCCCATCTAAACCAGTTTTATATGCGCTAAAAAAAAGTAAATGACGGGTAGAAATCATGAACCCAATACCAGGTTTGCTGTTTTGTTAGTAACTTTATACAAGAAGTTATTAAATGAAATTTAACAAATCGACATATCATTCTAAGTTGTACCGCGATTTCAAAGAAATCGAGCAAAATGCTTATCAGGAGTTGATACGGTTTTATGAAGATCACGAACCTGAAATCCGTCAACTTGACTTTGAAGAGTATTTCGATTTGTTGGTTGCTTATGTCGATGCTTTATTCGATGTGGGTGCCTACCGCACACATCTGCTTATGGTCGATGTGGTGATAGAAACATCTATTCAGGAAAATATTATTCTGCACAACGGCCGGGATATTTTCAAGGAAATGCTCTTTCGCAAAGCGGCGTCTTGCTTCAATATGCGAAAGTTGGATGAAGCGGATAAAATTCTTCGTCAATTTATTCGGATTTATCCGAAAGACGAACAGGGGATTCTTTTCTTGAAAAAATGCTTACGTAAAAAAAGACCGAATTACCTCAATAATGCTCATGCGGTCACCATTTTTCTCCTCCTACTCACAGCTTTGGTCATAGCTATCGAGGTTTTACTCGTTCGTCCGTTTTATGGATTGTTTGTTGATCTAGTTGAACAGTCTCGCATTTCTATGTTCGTATTTGCATGTACGATTTTGGTAATTGTGAACCTCATCCATCGTTGGCGAGTAGAAGTAAATGTCGAAAAATTTGTCAACCAAGTACGCAAAAAGCGACAATCTGCTTCGGTCGAAGAGCCTCAGGAAGCCTAATCTGTTCGTCCCACCTTATCTTTCCTTTATCAAAAAGTGAAATTCGCTCAGGATAAGTCTCCATTCTTTGCTTCATCTTGATCCTAATCTTTATTTTAGCGACACACAAATTATAGCCCTATGAAAAAAACAAGCCTCAATCGTCGCGAATTTCTCCAAAACTCCATGATGGCCGGAGCCGGCCTTGCAATTCCTTCTTCTCAGCTCCAGGCAAATACCACCAGTATTCTGACAGCTTCAGACAAATCAACTATCCAAATTGGGTTCATCGGGGTAGGATTACGTGGTCAGGGGCATGTTTCGCTTGCGCTAAATCGAGAAGATTGTGTTGTCAAAGCGATCTGTGATATCGATCAAGAAATGCTGGATCGAACGCTGAACATGATCAGCAAATCCGGAAAAAACAAACCGGATGTATATAAAGATGGGGAAAGAGCTTACCTAAAAATGTTAGAAGATGATGCGATTGATGCCGTTATCATCTCTACGCCTTGGCGTTGGCATACCGAAATGGCGGTAGCAAGCATGAAAGCTGGCAAATATGTGGGCATGGAAGTAAGTGGTGGCTTTTCAATGGACGAATGTTGGCAACTTGTCAATACGCATGAAGCCACCGGAAAACATTTATTTTTCCTCGAAAATGTATGCTATCGTCGCGATGTCATGGCTATCCTTAATATGGTACGCCAAGACTTATTTGGTGAAATGATGCACCTCGAATGTGGTTATCAGCACGACCTTCGAGGAGTTAAGTTTAACGATGGAAAAACACCTTATAATAGTGGTGTTGAATTTGGTGAAAAAGGGTTTAGTGAAGCCAAATGGCGCACTCATCACTCTGTACATCGCAATGGCGATTTATATCCAACACATGGTATTGGCCCGGTGGCTCAGTATACCAACATCAATCGTGGCAACCGCTTTTTGTATTTGACATCTATGGCTACCAAATCGAGAGGTTTGCACGAATATATTGTCAATCACCCCAAAGGAGGCCCCGATCATCCAAATGCGAAAGTAACATTCAAATTGGGTGATAAGGTAACAACAATGATCAAAACCAACAATGGCGAAACCATCGTCATTCATCACGACACCAATTTGCCTCGACCTTATTCTTTAGGATTTCGGGTACAGGGCACGAAAGGTTTGTGGATGGCAGTCAATAAATCGCTGCACATAGAGGGCACAAGCCCGGCCCACCGTTGGGAATCTGCGGAAAGCTATCTACAAAAATACGATCATCCACTCTGGAAGAGGCTTGAGCAAAAAGCAGTGGGTGCAGGCCATGGCGGGATGGACTTTTTCCTGATCAATGCTTTTGTCGAATGCGCCAAGCGCAACGAAGCACCTCCTATTGACGTGTACGATGCGGCCACTTGGCTGGCGATTACGCCTATGTCTGAGCAGTCAATTGCCATGGGCAGTGCGCCCGTTCCGTTCCCGGACTTTACCAGAGGCCGCTGGATGACTCGCACCAATACTTTTGCACTAAACGATCAATATTAAAAAATAAAAAAATGAAACCAACGCTTTTAATCCTGGCTGCCGGTATGGGTAGTCGCTATGGTGGCCTCAAACAAGTCGACAGTGTCGGTCCGAGTGGCGAAGCGATCATTGAATATTCGATTTATGATGCTATTCGTGCAGGCTTCGGCAAAGTTGTATTTGTGATTCGCGAAAGCATAGAAGAAGCTTTCAAAGAAAAGTTTGCCAATAAATTTGATGATAAAATTGAAGTGGCTTACGTTTTTCAAGAATTCGAAACGCCGATAAAAGGAATTGAGCATTTCCCGCCAAGGGAAAAACCCTGGGGTACTGGCCATGCTGTACTTGTCGCGCAGAATGCCATTCAGGAGCCATTTGTAGTGATCAATGCAGACGATTACTACGGCGAGGAAGCATTCAAAACGATAGCTGACTTTTTGCGCACCCAAAGTCGTCCTGATCATAATGCCATGGTCGGATTTGTATTAAAAAATACACTATCTGATAATGGTACTGTTTCAAGAGGGGTTTGCGAAATGGATGAAAATGGCTACCTGACAGATGTCGTAGAGCGACTGAAAGTTGAAAAATCAGGCAATACCGTTCGCTGCCAAACGGAAGAAGGTGAGCCGATGGAGTTGGACGAAAATTCATTGGTTTCAATGAATTTGTGGGGATTTCACCCAGATGTATTTGAAACGATTCGCAAAATGTTTGTGGACTTTGTCGCTGATAATCAGGATAATCCACGAGCAGAATTTTATATACCCTTAGTTGTCAACCATCAGATCAAAACAGGAGAAAGCAAGTACAAAGTCTTGTCAAGTGATGAGGTTTGGTATGGCGTAACTTACAAGGAAGACAAAGAGACGGTGCAGCAGGCTTTCGCCAAATTTGTGGAAGCTGGCAAATATCCGCCAAATTTGTGGGCATAATACAACAATGAATTTTAGGCATTTAGACCATATTGTGGAGCAGTTCTTTGATTTTAAAGAACTGCCAAAATTTTCTGTTTTAAGTCAGGGACACATCAATGACACTTTCTCTTTTCAAATAGGAGAGCGTACATTCATTTTGCAGAAAATTAATCGAAATGTATTTCGGTCGCCCGAAATATTGATGCGCAATATGGTCATCATTGCAGAATATCTTCAGCAAAACAGCGCATTGGAGCATCTGCTTTTTCCGGTTTTCAATAAGCAGGGCATGGCTTATGCGCAGGATTTGGAAGGAGCCTTCTGGCGCGTCTTGCCTTTCATAGACAACAGTTACGCACCAGATACCGTACAGCACACCAGCCAAGCTTTTGAGGTTGCGCGTATGCTCGGTAATTTCCTTCAGGCTCTGCATGGGCTCAAACCATCGAAAATTCAGGATACCATTCCTGATTTTCATAATAGTATTAATCGGTACGCTGTTTTTGACCAAGTACTGGGCCGTGCACCACTGGAAAAACGGCGCTTGGCCAAGTCGTGTATATTTGCCGTAAGGCAATACTACCCTTTATTTAAGCAGATTGCAAGCCTGCCCCTCCCCCGACGAATTGTGCATAACGACCCTAAGATATCGAATGTATTATTTAGCAAAAGCGACCACCAGGCCTTGTGTATTATCGATTGGGATACCATTATGCCGGGTAGTTTATTATCTGACTTTGGAGATATGGTGCGTACGGCTTGTGCAAGCGGTAATGAAGAAGTCCGGCAATTTGACCAGATTTTTATCAAACCTGAATACTTTAGGGCTTGCTGCGATGGTTTTTTACCTCAAGTACACAGCATGATGACCGAAACGGAACGCGACCACTTGCTGGATGGTGTCAAATGGATTGTACTGGAGCAATCGCTGCGGTTTTTGACCGATTATCTGGATGGCGACCAATATTATAAAATAAGTTATCCGGAACAGAACCTGGTTCGAGCCAATAATCAAATGGCTTTGTATCGTTCTATCTTGGAACAAGAAGAAGAATTACTCACTATTTTACAACAAAGTTGGTAATATGAAGAAGTTGTTGTTTAGTCTGTTATTGATCAGTGTTGCTCTTTTGGCTCACGGCCAAAAAGAAAGTATTGCCAGCTTGCTGGAAGAAAAACTGCCCAATGCTCAAATCAAACGTTTGCAGGCCAAAGACCATTTTGCGGAAGCTTACGAAATCATGATTCCTCAGCAAATAGACCACAACGATCCGAAAGCAGGAATCTTTATGCAACGACTTTTTCTGTACCATACCAACCGCAAAGCCCCCATGGTATATGTCACGGAAGGCTATGCCGCCCGCGACCGTACCTACGAACTTGCCCGCATGATGAAGGCGAATCAGCTTACTGTAGAGTATCGCTTTTTTGGCCAATCAGTACCCGATTCTATTCAATGGGCATACCTGACGAACGATCAGGCTATAGAGGATCTGCACCACATCCGAAAGCTATTCAAAAAAATATACCGTAAAAAGTGGCTAGCTACAGGCATTAGCAAAGGTGGTACCACCACTTTGATTTACAAATCAAAATACCCAAAAGACGTGCGCGTAGCGGTTCCTTATGTGGCGCCCCTCGCCATCGGGCAAGAAGACGAACGCACAAATGTACACATCAAAAATACAGGTAGTGTTAGCTGTCGCGAAAAGCTATTCGCTTTTCAGCGAATGGCACTGGAAAGAAAGGCGGAACTAATACCCATGATAGAAGGTTTGGCGAAAGCCAATAAAGAAACCTATAGCCTCGACTTTGAGTCTGTACTCGAATATGCTGTACTGGAATTTACTTTTTCTTTTTGGCAGTGGGGCGGAAAATGCGAAGAAGTGCCAGGCAAAGAAGCAACAGCAGAAGCTATTTTCAACTACCTCAATAAAGTGGTAAGTTATAATTTTTACAGCGATGCTACTTATGATTACTACAAGCCGGCATTTTATCAATTTATGACCGAACTCGGTTATTATGGCTTTGTAACAGAACACCTTGAAGATTTATTGACCAAAAAGCATTATTCCAACCGGCGCTTCGCGCCACTTAATGCAGATTTGGCCTACGAGCCATACCTGAAAAATGTAGTTGATTACCTCGACAAAAAAGGTAAGTGCATTCTGTTTATTTATGGTGCCAATGATCCTTGGACGGCTTGTGGCTACCAACCCAAAGCAGATAGTAAAATGATGCGCATGGACTTGGAAGGGGGCTCTCATTTTACACGAATCGGTAGCTTTTCAAAAGAAGAACAAGGAAAAATAAGATTACAACTCGAAAAGTGGATGAAAACCCAAGTGAAATTGCCTTAACTAGAGGTTGAAAAATGCCTTCAATCCGGTAAGAATACTTTGCACCGCATAAGAAGCCAGAATAAGCCCCATAACTTTACTGATAACGGTAATACCATACTCACCAATTCGCTTTTGAATGATGTTGGCAGACAGTAAAATCAGCCAGGTAACAACCAGAATTACCAGTAATAGCAAAGTGGTTACAACTTGTTGTTGGATAGTATAAATATGATTATCCGTCATGAGCACTATTGCCATAATTGCACCAGGAGAAGCGATGGAAGGAATAGCAATCGGAAAAATAGTAACGTGCATATAATCTTTGATATGACTTTTTTCTGTGGCAGGTTTGCCTTCGCCAAAGACCATCGTCAGTGCAAATAAAAAGAGGATCACCCCACCGGATATTTGAAATGCATCAAGGCTAATCTGCATCATTTCCAAAATGAGTTGCCCCAAGATGATAAAAAACAATAAAATCCCAAAAGCGATAACCGTTGCTTTTCGAGCAATTTTTCGTTTGTAAACTTTATCAAAATTTTTGGTCGCTTCCAGGTAGACTGGTACAGAACCTATCGGGTCAACAACCGCAAATAGGAAAAAAATAGTTGAAAATATTTCTGCCATATTATTTTAGCTTTTTACCCGTAGTTGTGAAAGAAAGCCCTTGTTGTCCGGAAGTAGAAATCATTACACCTTCAAAAAAAGGATCATCGGCGGTGCTTGCCTTTTTCCAATCAAAGATGAAATTAGCGCCAGTACCTCCCGTTTTATCAAATTCATCGATTACAATTTCGACGGTTTCCATCGGACGCAGGTAGATGGGCTGCTCGAAGTAAGTGCGAATCAATTCGCCAGAAGTATTGAAGTAATCTGCACTAAAAATATACACACTATCTTTTCGGTTGGGATTGCGCATACTGATGGTAGCTGTCAGATTGTGCGTGCGTTGTTCGGTTCGAGTAAAAATTTCGGAATAGACAGAAAGGTAAGTACTGCCACTTTCAAGAGTATCGGTGAGTGCTTGTTGGAAGGCGCGCTTATCCCAATTGATGGGTGCGATAGAGCTGATTTCCTGCGTTTGTTCGTTACAGGCAGAAAATAAGAGGAGTAGGCCAAGCGTCCGGAGTATTGTTTTCATTTTGGTTTGATTTTGATCGTGAGCTGGCTCCGGAGAAGTAAAATAAAGAGCCGTTTAGCATAAATAATACACGCCAAACGGCCCTGTTGTTTTTATAGATCAAACTTAATTCCCTGTGCTAAAGGAATCTCTGTACTATAGTTAATGGTGTTGGTTTGGCGACGCATATATGCTTTCCAAGCATCAGAGCCTGATTCGCGGCCTCCACCAGTTTCTTTTTCACCACCGAATGCACCACCAATTTCAGCGCCACTGGTACCAATATTTACATTGGCAATACCACAATCTGAACCAGCAGCAGACAAGAACAACTCTGCTTCACGCAAATTGGTCGTCATAATCGCAGATGAAAGCCCTTGCGGCACATCGTTTTGCATGTGTAGTGCTTCGTCCAAATCGCTGTACTTGATGAGGTACAAGATAGGGGCAAAGGTTTCGTGCTGTACAATGCTAAAGTGGTTTTCTACTTCTGCAATACATGGCTTTACATAGCAACCGCTCTCGTAGCCTTCTCCTTCGAGTACACCACCTTCTACCAACATAGAACCACCTTCTTCTTTCACTTTTTCGATTGCGCTCAGGTAGTTGTTGACAGAATCTTTGTCGATCAGTGGCCCCATGTGGTTGTTTTCATCCAATGGATTACCGATACGAATTTGACCGTATGCATTTTTTAGTTTCGCCTTCAAATCATCGTAAATGCTGTCGTGGATAATCAAGCGACGAGTCGTTGTACAACGCTGACCAGCCGTACCAACTGCACCAAAAACAGCACCAGTCAATACCAACTTCAGATCCGCATCTTTTGATACAATAATGGCATTGTTACCACCTAACTCAAGCAAGCTGCGGCCAAGACGCTCAGCAACAGTCGTACCAACAATCTTACCCATACGCGTACTACCGGTAGCAGAGATCAACGGTAGACGAGTATCCTTCGTCATCATTTCACCTACTTTGTAGTCACCATTAATGATGCTTACGACACCTTCTGGCACATCATTTGCCTTGAGCACATCATGGAAAATGTTTTGGCAAGCCACTGCACAAAGTGGCGTCTTTTCAGAAGCTTTCCATACCGTAACATCACCACAAATTAGGGCAATCATTGAGTTCCATGACCAAACGGCTACCGGGAAGTTAAAGGCAGAGATAATGCCGACGATCCCAAGCGGATGCCACTGCTCATACATACGGTGATTAGGGCGTTCAGAGTGCATCGTTAAGCCATAGAGCTGACGAGAAAGACCAACTGCAAAGTCGCAGATATCGATCATTTCTTGTACTTCACCAAAGCCTTCTTGCAAGCTTTTCCCCATTTCATAGGAAACCAAGCGACCCAGCGCATCTTTATGCTTACGCAAAGCATCGCCATATTGGCGAACGATGTCTCCGCGCTTAGGTGCCGGAATGGTGCGCCATGTTTTGAAAGCTTCTTGTGCTTTTTTTATAACAGCCTCGTATTGCTCAGGAGTGGTTTCACTCACTTTACCGATCAATTTGCCATCGACCGGAGAATACGATTCGATGTATTTTCCTGAATCCATGGATTCCAGGCCGGTGCTAGTACCTGCATTATTAGCAGCCACGCCCAGCGTTGCCAGAAAATCTGTATTCATTTCTTACAATTTGGTTTTTTAATAATGGCCACAAAATTAAAGTTTCCGGTATGGAATGTGTAGTAAAGGCAGGAATAATTTGGAAAGAGCCTGACTATGCCGCTTTCACAGCACAGCCAGGAAGTATTTTATGGGATAAGGCCCAGGAAATTGGGTGCCTTTCTCTTAATTAAGCCGAAAGTAATTTTTTTACCACTCCGGAAATCGCTTTTCCGTCTGCGCGGCCAGCCAGTTCTTTGGAAGCCATGCCCATTACTTTACCCATATCTTTCATAGAAGAAGCGCCGGTTTTTTCGATTACTTTCTTTACTTCTGCTTCCAGCTCTTCTTGACTAAGCTGCTTCGGCAGATATCTTTCGATTACTTCGATTTCTTCTTTTTCGGTTTGAGCCAGGTCATCGCGGCCTTGCTTTTGGTAAATGTCGAGCGAGTCTTTTCTTTGCTTCACTAGTTTTTGAAGCAACTTAATTTCTTTTTCCTCGGTCATTTCATCGCCGCTACCATCTGTTTTTGCCAGCAATAAAGCTGCTTTGATAGCTCTGATACCTCTCAGGCCAACCTTGTCTTTTGCCTTCATGGCCTCTTTCATGTCTGTTGTAATACGTGCTTCAAGACTCATGTTCTGATATTTTGATTAAGTATTTTATGCTGTATTTTCTTTTACCTTTCGGTAAATGTCAAATCTGTTTTATACAAAAGAAAGCTGTAACAATTAGTTCACTATGCGATCTGCTATTTTTTTAGTCAGCTCAATATAGTCGGCTACGCTAAGCTTTTCGGGGCGTTGTTCAAAGAATGGTTCTTTGAGTAATGGATCATCTTTGATAAAGGTTTTCATGGTATTGCGAAGCATTTTTCGCCTTTGGCTAAACGCCTGCTTCACGATGCGCTTAAATAGGCTTGCATCACAGGGTAGCTCGTAATCTTTTTTTCGCGTAAGCCGAATGACCCCTGACTGCACCTTGGGTGGTGGGGTAAAACAACCTTTATCTACTGAAAACAAATATTCCCCATCATAATGTGCTTGTACCAGCACGCTGGTAACACCATATACCTTGCTACCAGGTGGAGCCACCACTCGTTGAGCGACTTCTTTCTGAAACATACCAACCATTTCTGGGATGATTGATTTATAGTCCAGCATCTTAAAAAGTATCTGAGTAGAAATGTTATACGGAAAGTTACCGATTAGTGCAAATGGTTCAGATTGGCTTACCGCAGCCAAATCAACCCGAAGAAAGTCTGCACTAACAATATGATTTTTGAGACTTTCGAAGTGCTTGTTCAGGAAAAGCACCATATCGCGATCAGCTTCAACGACCAGTAGTTGTTTGTCTTTTTCCAACAAATACTTGGTGAGCATACCCCGGCCGGGCCCTACTTCAATGATGTATTGAACCGTTTCATTGAGCAACAGGCTGTCTGCGATTCGCTCGGCGATATCCTCCCGGTTGAGGAAATGTTGTCCGAATGATTTTTTTGCTTTCAAACTACAGGTACGTTTTACCATTAGACTTGTCTATTGTGTCACGAATGAGCAAGTCTATTAAGAAAAATTCCGGAAGTCAGCTTACATCCTAAACGGACTAAAAAACAGCTAAAAAGCTCCTCCGGGCTCTAAGGTACTGATTAAGCAATTATTTCATTAAATTTGCCATTCTGTTTTTCACAAGAAAAATACACGAAAGAATGAATAAACCTAAAATAGGGATCAGTATTGGAGATATTAATGGAGTTGGACTGGAAGTCGTTCTAAAAACGCTGTCCAATAGCGAGATTGTAAATTTGTGTATCCCGGTTATCTATGGCTCCGCAAAAGTCATTTCTTACCATAAAAATATCGTGAACATTGATTTTCAGTTTAGCTCAACCAATAGCTCTGAAAAATTGAATTTTCACAAGATAAATATCATTAATTGTTGGCAAGAAAATGTCAATATAACGCTGGGTAAACCAACTGAGCAGAGTGGCCAATATGCATTCCGCTCGCTTGAAACGGCTGTTTTTGACCTCAAAAACAACAAAATTGATGCCCTTGTCACGGCTCCTATCAATAAGGAAGCCATGAAAATGGCCGCTTTCCCGTTCCCAGGTCATACCGAGTATATTACCTCTACACTAGGCGTTCGCGAAAGCTTGATGTTTATGATCAATGATGGGCTTCGCATTGGTTTGGCAACTAACCATATTCCGCTTCGTGATGTAGCGCAGACGATTACCAAAGAGCAGGTCATTGATAAGCTTCGTATTATGGAAGAATGCTTGAAAATGGACTTTGGTATCGAACGACCAGTAATTGGCGTATTAGGGCTCAATCCGCACGCTAGTGATAATGGCGTTATGGGTGACGAAGAAGAAAATATCATTCGCCCTGCAATTGTAGAATGTAAGAAAAGAGGTATGATGGTGATGGGGCCATTTGCTGCAGATGGCTTCTTTGGCTCTCAGCAGTATCGCAAATTTGATGCTATCATGGCCATGTATCACGACCAAGGCCTGATTCCGTTTAAAGCACTGACTTTTGGTTCTGGGGTAAATTATACAGCGGGACTCCCCGTTGTACGTACGTCGCCGGATCATGGAACTGGTTATGATATCGTTGGTAAAAATTTGGCAAATCCGGATTCATTCCGTCACGCCTTATTTACGGCAATTGAAATTGCCAAAAACCGGAGCAATTATCATGAAATGCATGCCAACCAACTAGTGAAAAAAGACAAACCCAAGTACAACGAAAAAGATGATGAAGCGCTACCAGAAGATGATGATAGAATCAACGTGTAGTTAATGGATTGTTAGAACCTGCTTTACAAGGAATGATAACACAACCAAGCTTGAAAAATTGCGTTGAATAAGAGATGAAATTAATTGTTGTAGGCGTAAAAATGGAATGACTTGAAAGATTCAGTAAAAGTTAGTCTGATTGTATTTTTAGTGTTGCTGATTGATCAATCGGTCAAAATTTGGGTGAAAACCCACATGGAATATGGCGATGAAATCCAGATTTTTGGCTTAAACTGGGCGTTAATTCACTTTGTGGAAAACAATGGTATGGCCTTTGGATTGCAGTTGGGGGGTGATTACGGCAAACTCGTTCTGAGCTTATTTCGGATTGTGGCTGTTGGCTTTCTGATTTACTATATTCGTTTTTTGATCAAGGAGAAGGCGAATTTTGGATTACAACTGAGCTTCGCACTCATCTTGGCGGGTGCCGTCGGAAATATAATTGATAGTGCGTTTTATGGTCTGATTTTTTCAGAGTCTTCTTATCATGGTGGGGTAGCCCAATTATTTCCGCCAGAAGGCGGCTACGGCACATTTCTGCATGGTAAGGTAGTCGATATGCTGTACTTCCCAATGATTGAAGGTAATTTTCCGGAATGGTTCCCGATTTGGGGAGGAAATCACTTTATGTTTTTCAAACCCGTATTTAACATTGCGGATACCGCCATTTCAGTAGGCGTTATCAATATCTTGTTATTTCAGCGGAGCTTTTTTAGTCACAAGGAACAATCTGCATTGGCAACACAGGAAGCAGCAGCAACAAGTGAGGAAGGAATAGAGCAGCAAGCGGAAGAAGAACAGGCCAGCAACAAGGAACAATCATCGTAGACAAATAAAGCTATACATAAAAAAGGCGATCCCTGGTTTATCCGGAGATCGCCTCTTTTATTTCCCGCTGTTTTATATTATTCTTCCTCGAGGAAAGAATCAACAGCACCTACAGTATTATTTAGTTTGTCGTAATTAATCGAGTAGTGAATAAATTTCCCTTCTCTTTCGGTAGTAACCAAGCCTGCCAAACGAAGAATTCGAAGATGTTGAGAAGTGATTGATTGTTCAAGATTTAGCGTATTGTAAATCTTGTTGACGTTAATCATTTCATTTTGATCAATAAATTCGAGAATTTTCATTCGGAGAGGATGTGCCAGCGCTCTTAGGATTTCCGAGGAGGAATGAAGCTTCTCCCCGTTGATAGTAACTTTAGCTTTTCTCATAGAAGTTAGAATTGTATAGTATGTAGTTATTAAAATGCCTCTGGGATTGTGTAATTCCGTGTAGTCATAGTTCCCTTCTATATAACGGAATGACACTTTGTTTTAATGTGTTTTATCTATATACTTTGCAAATATGCGTTTTTTTTTGATCTTTTCAAAGGGGTAAAAATAAAAAATGCCGTCAATCTAATTGATTTACAGCATTTTTTGACTATACATTAAGATTATATGTTATTGGTTGCTTAGGCGGCCAATTCTTCGACAAGTTTTGAAATTTGTGCAAGTCGGTTTTTGTCGAGGGAATAATTAATAAATTTCCCTTCTCGTTCAGTAATAACGACTCCGGCACGGCGAAGGATAGCCAAATGTTGAGAAGCAACCGATTGTTCGAGGCGAAGTTTGATATAGATATCCGTCACGGTCATGCTATCATTTTCCTCGAGCAGGTCAATGATTCTTTGACGTAACTTATGATTGACAGCCCGAAGCACCAACACTGCCTTGCGCAGCTCGGCGTAATCCAGCTGGATATCATTATCGCCCTTTTTTAAGGTTACGGTTTCGTTTTTTTGCTTTCCCATTTTTAAGTCTTTTTCAAATTAAAGAATTTTTTAATAGCATGACTTCAAATACCGTACCAATTTTCAATATAGGTATGTAGAGTAGCTCTTAATTAATATGGTATAGATACAAATATAAAAAATATTTAGAGAATTAAAATATATAATTTTACTTTAACTGTTGTGTTTTTGGCTTTCGCCAAATTCGCCTCAATCTCTTGTTAATTAACAGCTTACAGCTTTTTCTTGGGAGTTGTAATATTGGGTGGTTTGATGTATAAAGGGGAAAAATAGGCTAAATCTTCAAATTTTTTCGCCTGATATGCATTTAGCGAAAGCGGGACTAGCCAACGTGCATCACAAAGTATATCTAAATATACAAATTTGCCGGAAGGCAATACTTCTTTACATTTCTCAGCTCCATTGCCGCATAATACCATCTCCGCTCCTTCATCCACAAAAGTGCCAAATGAGGCCTCGTCTATAATCATGGCACTCGGCACTCCCAGCTCCGTATTCTCGGTATTATACACAGCCGTATACACTTCCATCCGCCGGGCATCAATCATAGGCAAATAATAAGTAGCCCCCGGATGCTGATTTGCTGCCTCTGATGCCAGCGATTGCAAAGTGCTTACCGCGATCAACGGCTTGTTAAGCGCAAAACAAATGCCTTTGGCCGTAGCCGTACCAATTCGTAAAGCGGTATAACTACCTGGCCCTTTGCTGATGGCTACCCCATCCAGCTCGGCCAAAGTGTGCCCAGCAGACTGCATACACGATTGTATAAAAAGGGTCAGCTGTGATCCGTGCTGAAACGCTTTTTCAGCTTCCTGAAAGGCCAAAATTTCACTGCCTTTGCTTACGCAAACAGAACACCGATCAGTCGCAGAATCAATATGAAGCAGTAACGGCATAGAAAAATATTGAGTTTATCTTTTTAAAAGAACCGTCAAAAATAGAATTTTCGATAGTAAAATAGAAAACAGCTCGGACAAAGGATACCTTTTTTAGTGTATTCTTAGTAATTTTGCCCAGCTTTAAACAAGCTCTGGAACTTTCCGGAATCGTCTGTATGTTATCGCTATTAGATTTTATCAGCCTTTTCCGAATAATTAAATGAAAGTGACGCTTATGAAAAACAGTCTCGCCTTTCCGTTCCATTGTTATTGGTAACTACTGGATATCCTCTTTAGCGATATTTAGTATTTCCATTTTTTTATTCAGAAATTTCAAATATGTTAGATAAGTTAGAAGCGATCAAAGAGCGGTATGTTTATCTGGAAGAACAAATGGCTGACCCAGAAGTCATTTCAGATCTGGATCGCTACAAAAAAGTAGGTAAAGAGTATAAAGATCTCCAACCTGTTGTACAGGCGTACGAGGAGTATGCCGAGGTCATGGGCAATATACAAACAGCTCGCGAAATGCTCAAAGAAAGTGATGAGGACATGAAAGAAATGGCCCGCATGGAACTAGACGAGCTGGAACCCAAACAGGAAGAACTGGAAGAAAAAATAAAAATTCTACTGATTCCTAAAGACCCCGAAGACTCGAAGGACGTTATCTTCGAAATTCGCTCTGGTACAGGTGGGGATGAAGCTGCTATCTTTGCCGGCGATTTGTACCGCATGTATTCTCGCTATTTTGAGGAGCAAGGCTGGAAAGCTGAAGCCATCAGTATCAATGAAGGTACTCAGGGTGGATACAGCAAACTGGTACTCGAAATAATTGGCGAGGATGTCTACGGAAAAATGAAATTTGAGTCTGGTGCACACCGGGTACAACGTATTCCAAAAACGGAATCGCAGGGCCGTGTGCATACATCCGCCGCAACAGTTGCCGTCATTCCTAAAATGGAGATGGAAGATATCGAGATCAATAAAGCTGATCTCAAAGTCGACACATTTCGCGCAAGCGGTGCCGGTGGACAGCACGTAAACAAAACCGAGTCTGCCGTTCGTTTTACTCACCTCCCAACCGGAATTGTGGCAGAAAGCCAGGATGGTCGCTCCCAGATCAAAAACCGCGAAATTGCTCTGATGCGATTGTACCAGAAAATTCAGGACGTCCGCCGCGAAGAATACGAATCGGAGCAGGCTTCTAAAAGAAAAAGCCTGGTCGGTTCTGGTGACCGCTCCGGTAAGGTAAGAACGTATAATTATCCCCAAAATAGGGTTACAGATCACCGCCTAACAGGTGATAATAAAAACTTCAACCTCCAGCAAGTCGTGGAAGGTGCTATCGGGCCTATTATTGAAGCACTTCAAGTAGCCGATAATGCAGAAAGGATGAAAGGCGAAGAGGAAGGCGTATAGGCTTTCGCTAAAAACTTAAAATGCCCTGCCAACTGAGGTTGGCAGGGCATTTTTTATATTGTTTAACCGTATGCTAGAAATCCGTACCCAGCGAAATATAAAGTTGTGGTTCCAGTACTTGGCGTGTTTCTACACCCCAGGCGTAGTCGAGACGAATGAAGTACCCGAATAATACACTACGCACTCCAAAACCATAACCTGCTACAATTGGATCACGGAAGTAATTTACTTTTACATCTACCAGATTACCCGAAGCAATTACCGTTGTATTTAATGGATTGTCTTCGCTATAAGGTGAGAAGCCTTCCCAAGCCGTTCCTACATCAAAGAACCCAACCACCTGGAAATTACGCAAGAAGTTAGACTTAATTCGGCGAGAGAAATAACGGAAAATAGGTGAACGCAACTCTAGATTCAATAAAGCATAAGAACTACCATTTCTGATATTAATCGGAAAACCTCTAAGGTTACTAGCTAAAGTCTGATACGCGAAATTACCGCCCTGAGGAATCGGAATATCTTCATTGAAAGTCGGGAACAACCAGTTATCAACACCTCCCAGGTAATACAACATTCGCTCGGAACCAAAAGAAGTGGCTCCAGCCAGGCGCGCTGCTAAGACGCTATATTTGCCTAATCGCTGATAATGACGAGCATCTATACCAATAATTCCCATAAATCCATCCTGGAAATTGAAATTGGTTTCTTCGCCAAACATATCCAACTCAAAGCGTTTTACGACCTCACCAAATACTTTATAGCGCGTACCATTCTTGATATTGAGTGCAACATCAAGCGTGTTATCAAATACGTATTCGACTTTTAAGCCAATTCGCTGCTCTTTGAAAGTTGGTGTTTCTAATGGCTGTCGCTCAGTCGCTAGCAGCATAAACCGGTCGCGGCGTAGGGTAGCGGTTGCCCGCAAACTCCGGAAAATATCCAGCGGATATCGAACACCAAACTGTCCCAGTAGAACATTTACTTCTCTTCTTCCAGGAACAAATGAGTTACTATCTTCCGAAAATTTCTGATTGCGACGATAGACCGCATAGCGCTTATCCAAGCGGTTTTTACGGTCGTTCATGACCATAAAGTACTCCGCCCCATTGAAGGTAGTTGGCAAACGAATACCTCCCTCAATTTCGTAATCTTCAAATAAGTCTTTGAAATTTGCTTTCAGCAAAATACCTGGTGGTGGATATCCAAAACCATCTGGATTGGCAGCATAACTTTCCAGACCTTCAAAAAGCAGGCTATTATCTAATTGAGTCGTCACAAAGTCTGTTCGGAATTTTAGGCGATAAGGCACTACTTTGCTTGGGTTGAAATCATAAATTTCTTTTTGCTTGCCTTTCGTCTTTTCTTGCAGCACTTCCTGAACGACCGTATTCGGACTAGTTTCTTGTATTTTTTTGACTTCCTTTTCGTCTTTTTCTATAATAACCTGCACAGGTTCTTCATCATCAAATTCACTTTGGAAGAGATAATTATCAATATCTACTTTAGAAGTATCTTGTTTTTGAGCTGGAAGGTCTGTTTTAGGAACTTCTGGTTCTTCAACTTCCTTCAGCACCTTATCTTCTTGCTTTTTAGGCTTTGGTTCTTGTTTTTTGGTTTCTTCTTGCTTTTGTTCCTTGGCTACCTTTTTAATCGTTCGGTAATAACGCTTCGTCACAGCTTGCTGAAACTCGGTGTAGGTAGGTACAATAACGGTATCTGCATCAAGTGGCCGGATATAAAATTGATAAATACCATCTTGCAAAAATAGCTCTGCGACTCGATTAGCCCGAGCTGCGTAGTCTTGCTCTAACAAACTACGGCTATAATTAGAATTTTTATGGACAATTGCTCTTTCTTTGATTACAGGCTCTATCAGAATAGTATCAATCAGGCTAGTATCCAATAATTCCATAACCGAATCCTTGTGAATTCGAATTTCTTCGCCGTCTTTGAGCTGTATTATTTGATCATAATGATGGATATATTCTTCCAGATAGCCGACCTCACGATTGTAAATACCACTTTGGTTACTGGTATAAGAAAAATAAGTAGTATCAATTGCCATTGGATTGCGTTCGTTGGCAAGTGGAGTATTGGTTACACGAACAAGTTCCCCTGATTTATTTTCTAAGTCATAATACCAAATATCAAAAGAATTGATCGGTAGTATTGTATCGAGTTTTTCGCGCGTCAACAAAGAATCTTGTCGATTAGAAGCAAATAAAATACCTGTTCGATCTTTTACTTTGACCACTTTGGCATCCAAATCATCATAAAAATCGGTCGTCAGTCGCATCGTTTGCCCATTGGTCAGGTAATACCGAAATAGATCTGAGTACCCGCCCATAGTTGCAGAAAACACAACACTCACCGGGTCCACAAAATCCATGCTATAAATTCGGTGATAATCTTCCGGCATTTCACGGGTTTTGAGTTCTTCGGTCAAAGTATTATACACGGCCAACTTGATAATATCCCGTCGTTCATACAAAATAGCCAACTGACTATTGTTTGGACTCCAAGCAATGAGCGGGTAGTTATAATCAGTAGCCTGAAAAGCATTTCGAAAGCCACTCTTTAGAATGACTTCGCGCTCACCAGTGCGCGTATCTTGCAGATACACCTTGAATTTACCAATCTCATTTGTCGCGTATACCACTTTTGTTCCATCCGGGCTAATCTTTACCTGACTGACCGGCAATTCTCTTTTATTCTTAAACGGTATCTTTCCTTGTTCAGGAGTAACACGGTGCTTTACCTCATTTTCGTACCTCTGGCGAAAGTAAGTGGCCCAACTATCTGTTACGATTTCGTAAGGACTACCCAGTACATACAAAAAGCCACTTTCTATACTTCTATTGATACGGGTCAGGTACAACAGATTGGAAACCGTCGATTGTCCATAGTTTTCACCAATAAAATACCAAAGGGCATGACCCGCTAGTTGTGGATGCTCTTCGGCAAATAAGTCAAAGCTTTCGTATTTTCCGCTAAGGAAATAATCCCGTAGTTGATTGTCGAGTTCTGAATTCCAAGGTTCACCAATATATGCGACTAGTCCTTCCTTAAACCAGGCTGGCAAATTCATCATCACGGCATTCTGCACAATTTCTTGCAAGTTGGAGCCAAAAAGCATGGCGTTGAGGTATACACTTGCAATGCCTTCTCGAATTTGCTTACGCAAACTTGTATGATCGCCATCGAAGTAGACAAATATTTTATTACCGACTATTTTAGTTTGTCCTCCGATATTAGTGAAAGCTTCCTCTGTACCGATATTGCTCTGCTTGAGATCTGTCAAGTCTTTATAAACGATAATTTGGATTTTATCATTGACTCGATGTTCGAGCACACCTTGAATACTGGAAAAGTCATATTCCGCCATCAAGATAGCGGCCTGAGCAATATTTCGACCCTCGCCGTACCAGTATGTGATAAAATTATCACTCTCGTACTGCAACCAGTCCCCAAAATCTTTGTGGTATTGGACACGATTTTTGCCAAACTCCACTTGTGATCCCTGAGAAAATGCAACAGAGAAAGAGCCTAAAAAAAGAAAAACAGTAAAAATATACTTTCGCATAGTCGGTATTTTAAAGAAAAGACATTTTTATAGCGCACATAGTTTAGGAATATTATGCTACTCAAATGGTTTTAATGCAATATTTATGGAAAATAGCATCTTCCATACATAACGTCTCACAAACTGTTGGCTGGAATGGTGTAGTTTTCTGATAATATTCAGGTAGTGTATTCATTTTGCGCAAGCTATTGAAGGATCAACAACTTTGCTTTCACCACTTTTATAAATATAATTGTTTTCACTAATAGTTGCCAATCCCGCAAAAAATATTATCATCCATGCACTTCTATTTAAAACAATAGTTTTTGCAAAAAAGCTGGATGGTATCATCTTTTTGTGCCGGATTTTGGTTAATTAACAGTTCTCAAAAATAATAACGAAAGAATATGGCAGAGGTTTTGTCTTTTACATTTAATCCTTTTCAGGAAAACACCTATATCGTCTACGATGACACAAAGAATTGCGTCATTTTTGATCCCGGATGTTACACTTCTGAGGAACGCCAGCACCTGAAAGAGCAAATTCTTTCGCTTTCGCTAAATCCGGTGCGACTGATCAATACGCACTGCCATATCGATCATGTATTTGGAAATGCTTTCGTTCAGCGCGAATATGGTCTTGATCTCGAAATCCATGAGGGGGAGTTGCCAGTGCTCGAAGCAGTGCCTATGGTTGGCCAAATGTACGGTATTCCGATCCCCGACCCGTCGCCAGCTCCGGCACGCTTTATTGAAGCAGGTGAACTCATCGAGTTTGGAAATACAACTCTAAAGGCCATTTTCACACCAGGCCATTCCCCAGCAAGCCTTTCTTTCTTTTGCGAAGCAGATCGTTTTTTGATTGCTGGTGATGTCCTTTTCGAAGGTTCTATTGGTCGAACGGACTTGCCTGGTGGTGATTTTGATACGCTGATTCGTTCCATTAAGGAACAACTTTTGCCGTTGGGCGACGATGTCATTGTCTATCCCGGTCATGGTGGCGCTACTAGTATTCAGGCGGAAAGACTAACCAATCCGTTTCTGAATCCGCGCTAAATCAACCCTCTTGATTTTAGTTCCAAATATTTGTTGATGGTATTGATCGACAAATCTTCTGGTGCGGTAAGAACGGCCTGAATTCCGTATTGCCGCAAGGTTTGTACCATTTGATTCTTCTCGTGTAAAAACTTGCGAGCAATCGTTTGATGGTAAATATCTTCTAATGTATTGACCTGTTGATTTACAAAATCACGAATTTCTGTATTCTCGAAAAATACAACTACTAAAAGATGCGCATTATTGATTTTCCTCAGTATTGGTAGTACCCGTTCTAGTGCATACATGCTCTCAAAATTGGTGTACAACATAATCATACTCCGTCCGCTGATCAGTTTTCGGGTCGCATAATACAATAGTTCATAATTGGCTTCCAGTACACGTTCTTTTTCCTTGTAAAGCGATAGCAAAATTTTGTTGAGTTGAGTCGATTTACTATCTGCTTTTAGGCTGGTGCCAATTTTATCAGAAAATGTAATCAGCCCTGCACGGTCGTATTTTTTGAGTGCAATATTAGAAAAGGCTAAAGTCGTATTAATCGCATAGTCCATAAGGCTCAAACCATTAAACGGCATTCGCATGGCTCGGCTTTTATCAATTACAGAATAGACTTGCTGCGCCCGCTCATCCTCATACTGATTGACCATGAGCGTAGCTCTGCGGCTACTCGCTTTCCAGTTGATTGACCGATAGTCATCACCGCGTACATAGTTTTTGATTTGTTCAAATTCGTAACTATGCCCAATTCGACGAATTTTTTTGATGCCCTGAAAGTGACTGATTTTGGCGAAAGCCTGAAGCTCGTACTGCTTCATCTGAATAATCGACGGGTATACCGGTACGCTCATAGACTCTGTCTGCTGAATACGACGCTCCACCAGTCCGATACGACTCGACAAAAACAAATTGACGGCTCCAAAATGGTACTCACCACGCTCTTTGGGTACCAAATCGTAAGAAAACTGGTAGGAAGTTCCTTTTGCCAGGCTTGTTTTATGTAAAAAATCTCTAACCTGAAACTGCACCGGCAATTCATCAATCACAGATATAAATAGAGAAATATTTGCTTTGTTCTGAAGATCAATTTTTACCTGATTTGGGTCATTTAGTGAAAATACATTTGGCAATTTCCGAGCACATCCGACCATTGTGTTTTTATTAAACAACAGAAAGACATCTACCCAAACCACAATAAATGAAGCCAGCAACAAAAGCTGAATCAGTGGAAATACCTCTGGCACGGCAAAACTCAGGGCAAAACAAATGACAAGTCCCCCCATTAACCAGAAAAATCGATCTGTCAGGTAGAGTTGCTTCATTAACGGGGTACTTCAATTTTTTTAATAATGCCTTGTATCACTTCCCGAACATCCAATCCTTCCATTTCTCTTTCCGGCGTCAGAATAATACGGTGGTTCAATACCGGATATGCAACATACTGAATGTCTTCTGGTGTGACAAAGTCGCGCCCATGCATAGCAGCAATAGCTTTGGCTGTTTTCAAAATAGCTAGAGATGCACGAGGAGACGCCCCCAGAAATAAATCACCATTATTGCGTGTATTAAAAACCAATTCAGCGATATAATCCAACAGACTATCTTTGATATGTACCTGCTCTACCAAGTCTTGGCATTCTTTAATTTCTTCTGCCGAAAAAACAGAAATCACACTTTTGCGCTTTTCCATATTGAAGTCGCTGCGGAAGCGGCGCAAAATTTCCTTTTCTTCTTCCAGTTTTGGATAATCCAGATTAATTTTCAACAAAAAACGGTCCAATTGTGCTTCCGGTAATTTGTAGGTTCCTTCTTGCTCAATTGGGTTTTGAGTAGCGATCACAAAAAACGGATAGGTCATTGGGTAGGTGGTACCATCAACAGTCACTTGATATTCTTCCATCACCTCAAACAGTGCCGCCTGTGTTTTGGCAGGTGCTCGGTTGATCTCGTCTATCAGGATAATATTGGAAAATACCGGGCCAGAATTGAATGTAAACTCCGATGATTTCATATTGTACACCGTTGTACCAATGACATCACTAGGCATCAGATCGGGTGTAAACTGAATTCTGGAAAAATCAACATCCATCGTTTGTGCCAGCAACTTGGCCGTCAGGGTTTTAGCAATACCGGGTACACCTTCGAGTAGCACATGACCACGGGCAAAGATGGACGCAATCAGCAAATCCAGTAGTTCCTCTTGGCCAATGATCACCTTGCGCAATTCCTCCTTGATGCGGTCAACAGCAATACTCACCTTAGACAAATTCAGTCGGTTGGTTTGCCAGCTTTCGCTAAATACTTCCTCTTCTTCGTGTTGCGGTACAGGGGCCGTAGGCTCTAGTTCGTTTTCGTCATCTATAGGCATCATCTATTTACAATTTTTGTAGAAGTAGTCAATTTGTTGATGAAAATCTATAAGGGTTTTATCCGATACAAAATTTGAATTTTTCATATTCTGGGAGAGCAAAATAATTTGATCAATTTTTTCTGCTCCAATTTCTGATTTGTTGGCCAGTTTTTTCACGAAAGTGGCATCCAGTTCCTTGGTATTGAGATAGTAACGCTCTCGGATGTACGACAGAAAAAGCTTCATTTTCTGACTAGCCAACTCCTTGTGGTTATTTTGCAAAAAATACAATCGCCCAATCGTAGAAAGAAATTCGAGCGAAGTATTGCGGTTTTCTTCCAGTACGGGTATCAGGCGTTGTTTCCGCTTTGCGCGAAATACGAGGTACAGCACGCCCATACTCAATAGCAGGTACCAAGCCCAAGCCAGTGGAGGCTGGCTCAGAATGTAAGACAGCGGACTATCTGCCGAAAGGCGACGATTGCTATCATTGCTTCGGTTCATCTGCCGAGCCACGAATTCGGATGTTCGATTAAAATCATCCCAATAAATAGGGCCAGTTTGCAAGTGAGAAAAAACACGCTCCGCATACTCCAAACCCGATTCTTCTAAAAGCTGAATATTGGAAAATGCAAGCGGGGTACAGTGAAAGTAAAAATGTCCATCACCCAAGGGAAACCGAAAAAAGTTAATGGTAGAGTCGGGCGTCCCCCCCAAAATGGCCATCTCTCCAGTCTCCTCACAAGTCATATAATAAGGCACATAATGCCAGTTGTAATTTCGAGCTAGGCCTTTATTATAATATTTGAAAGTATAATTCTC
>JALEHC010000441.1 GCA_022763215.1 Saprospiraceae bacterium | reverse complement strand
CTTCTATTTGGCTAGAGCCAAATAAATTACCATTTACCAGCATCCAATCTTCGCCATTTTGACCAGAAACCGTCCAACTGGGATTGAGTACCTCCAAACAAGAAGAGGGACTTCCTGCAACCACTTCACTGACATCCATCGAAGCATCGGAAAAAACGAAGTTGGCTCCCGGGCAAATACTAGCCGGAGGGTTAACTTCAAAAAACGGAGTCGGTGGGGCACTCACTTCGATTGGTTCAATGGTAGCTGTAGAAGAATTACAAGGATTTGAGGCAACGATTTGAATATCAAAGGCATTCATGTAGTTGCCCGTACTGGTACTCAATCCACAGGACGATTCCTCAAAAGTATAAGTAAAAGCATCTGGTAGTGTTTCTTGATTATAGCTTCCTACTTCAGCGCCATTAATGAAAATATGATACTCGGTACCAGGCGGATTATTATCGGCATTGATAATCGGAAAATCGAGCGTGGCGGGGGCGCAAAGACCAACGGTATTACCCGGAATCGCCAAACCAACCGATGGATTCCCGCCATTATAGAAGGTATAAGTTTGGGTATACACACATCCATTTTCATGCGTGGCCGTCACAAAAAGTGGAAAATAACCCAAGCCCGCATAGGTATGCGAAATAGTGGAAGTATTATTGAACGTGCTATTGTCAAATGTTTCTGGTGGTGTGCCATCACCCCAATTGATGGTATAGCTTATATTTTGAGCAAAAGTCTGAGACGCATTAAAAATTTCTAGATCAAAACTATTGGAACCATTACAAACTTTGATGCTATTGCCATTCATCACTACAATGCCCGGAGGAACACCAATTGAAGGATCAGGTGCTGCTTGGATTAAAACATCTTGGCTATTGCAATAAATATCTTCCTGAAATAATGAAATGGTAATAGTGGTGTCTATAAAAAATACAGGACTTGAGAAGTCGATGGATGTACCGGTCGTATCGAGTTGGCCATCGCCATCCAAATCCCAGTGATATTCTGTATTATTTTCAGGATTGATAACATCGGCTTGTAACGTTTCACCGGCACAAATTTGGATAGTAGATCCGGTTTGGCCGTTAGCCAGAAGGTTAAAGTTGCACTGCGCCTTAAGGGGGGATAGCGCAGTGCCTGATAGAAATAAAATGCAACAAATGTAAACGCTATGGAACGGAATTGCTCCGCTTATGATATTCGGCTTAGCCATGATATTCCATATTTATTTTGTGTGACCCGATTGCCCTTTTCAGGTCTGAATAGTGTTTCAAAAAGGCAAAGTTGATACCCGCCATCGTCTTCTGTAGCCTCCATTTTTTGTTTTTCCTTTCCCGGAGGGTAGAAGTCGAGCGGATTTGCAGTTCAACTGCTGAAAGAAGGTGGCAACCTCAGTCGAGCAGTATTTTGGTTGATTTAATCTGTGATTTTGGTATGTGGCAATGAAAGAGGAATGAACTGTTTCAGTATCCAAACTTCAGTTTTCCAATTACATGCTGTGATCACTCAAAAACTCCTTTGGTAGCAACGCTCTTTTGTGTTCATACCCAGAGTACAACCATTCCTTACAATTCCTGTGCGAGTATCTCCTTTGCAGAAAGTTTCTCATCCGACTTAGTCGGAGATAGCGTGTGTTATGCCTAATCTTCGTATCACGTTAGCACCTTGTCAGAAAAAGCTTTTACAATCGAGAATTCTTTTTCTGGAGGTCCTTTTTCTTTTACCACCTGCAAATAAGGGCTGATCCGTAAAACGGTACCTGCACGTCAGTTCGAATACACTGCCAGCAGCAGGACCGACGCCAGAAGTATTGAAATCAATACTCAGACCAAAAAACAGGTTGGGTTGCTGTGTTCTTTTTCTAGTGTTTGCATAGCCGCCAAAACTCAGAATGAAGGCATCGGTATGCCATCTGCTTGGCGCAAATACCCGGTTTTGATAAGCCAGGCCGAGGTAGAAGTTATTGACAAGGCCATAAAGCCCAAATGTCCCTACTGTAATATTGTGTTTAAAGTCCATCCAGCGATATCCCTGATTATCCAGCTTAAAATTGGGCGACAAGCTAATGTCCATGCCGGTTCCCCGGAAAATCCGAATTGGGATGATCATACCCCCGTGAATGGTCGTCCGCGGAGCGATACGACTACCTGTATTGAGGAAACTGTCGTTGCCTTCTGCGGAAGAACTAAACAAATACGGCAAGTGGTGCAGGCTTACGCCTAAATGCGTCCGAACCTTTCTACTACCGGTGTTCGCAAAGCGAATACCTCCTTCATTGCGCCATACGATACCAAAATCGAGATCGCCAAACATGACCTGATCGAGTAATGGCTGCATACTAGTCGGATAAATCTGGCCATATACTTTGTCCAGTTCGTCTGAGAAAACCAAAGCGTCCCAGTCGATTCCTCTTTGTACAAGACGGCCTTCCATGCCGAAATGCACATTGTTAGATTTGCCTGGAATGGTATAGGAAAAAGCGAGACCGGCCTGAGTGGTTGAGAAATTGGCAATTCCTTGCACATCTCTGTTTAGATGTAGTCCCAGTCCGACCTGCACCGCAGGCAATTGTGTTTCAATAGTGAAATCATAGGTAGCGAAGCCTTTATCTACAGCAATCCATTGCATTCGAGCCGCAGCATTGAGGGTGACTCCACCATCAATACCAGCAAATGCCGGATTCAGGTAAATACGGTTCGCATAAAATTGCGAAAATGACGGGTCCTGTGCGCGTGACGCAAACGGCATCAGGCAAAGGATCAGTAAGGGCATACCAATCCTACCCATGAAGCTTGGATGTTTCATAGTTCCCAGTTAATCGGTTTTTGGAAGTAGGCCAATTGGAGTACTACAGCTTGGGATAAGTAGCTGAGTGCCAATACAAGGACTACTCATTAGCTAGTGGTAAAGCTCATTGCCAACCCAACTGCCATGTAGGAAGAAAGGTATAGCAAGACAGCAAACCAATGGCTATCCATAAAATTGTTGTCCACCTGGAAAATTGAATAAAGGTAATACAGAGCATAGCTCTGGGCATCTTAAGGAAGGAAGTTGGAAAGGTAGTTGCTGTTGATGAAAACGAGTTTCATCCTATTTTTTTCTTTGGTGTAATCTCAATCGTGTATGTCTCTACTTGTCTTCCAACTAATCATCACAAAACGAGGTAAAAGCAAAAAATGCTAATGAAAGCCTGTGAAGCGTTGAACGCATTTGCTTCTAAGCTGACACCTGTCATTGCAATGTTTCCTTTGATTATGGGCTTACCTATCAACAATTCTTACCAGGGTGGGGTAAGATGGTCAAAAATATTTGGAATGTACATGGAATAGGATGGAGCTCCTATTTGAATCGTGTTATTGTAGTAACGTACTAAAGATAAAAAATCTTATATGAAACTTATAAAAAAGTGAAAAAAATATATCTGATTTTTCTTCAATTGTACTAATTAGCTGAAAATGAAGAAGATATTGCCGTTTGGAATGATTCAAATTATTTAAAAAATCGTTAAAAGAAAGTTGGGGAGAGGCATAAAAAAAGCCGTTTACTCTTAAGCAAACGGCTGTGCCCCTGTATCTTTTCCAGGAACGGTTTCTTAAAACCGATAAGTAGGAAAAAGGATATCGTCCTTTCGTGGGGTTCATTGAAAACACATCTATCTTACCATTAATCATATCGTGTTTAGTGGTAAGGTAGTAGGGGCGTACTTTCTGTGAAAGCTCGGGGGAAAGCTATCCAGAATTTTGCCAATGTGTGGATTAATCCACGTTTTGGCGGTGTACTTTGTGCAATCGTAGGGTATCCATTTAAAGACACTATTTATTGACAGTTCCCATGTCCTTTTGGGTTCCCATTACTGGTATTCCCCCGTAACTCACAAATTCTCTTTTTTCAAAAAAATGGGCACCAATCGGGGTAGATGACAAATTCTGATTTAAAGTTCGAAACGGCAAAGAAGGTCTGCAAATCTACCACTTAGTAATTGTCTAAAACCAAATAGTAGTACAGTACATTGATTGGTGCCCGGATGTGCGATAATGGGATTATAACTGCAGACCTAGTTTAGATATAGTGTCATGGTGTCTGTTTTTAAGCAGGAAACCGCCGGGGCTCTTACTTAAATCGGTTGATATTATCACACATTTACTGGCTGTTTTATGACTTTTCATAAAACCGAAATACTAATTTATTTTCTTTAGTCGCGCAAAAATGTACTCAAGAATTGGTCGTTTCTTTGGCGAAGTAGTTTTCTACTTCAGAAAAACCGACATGAGATTGAAAGGCATTCGATAAATCGAAAGCTCATTTCTTGCAGCAAACTAAATTGGTGTAGTGTTATGCTAAAGTAGTATTTGGCGAAAGCCAAATCTATTCAGGCATATTTGTTTAGAGGTTGAAGCTTTTGGAATTGAAGCGGTAATAAGTAATGTAATCAAGAATTTTGTTCACGCTGTTATGTCTTTAAGCTTTGGGAAAGTATTGGTGGATGTTCAGCGTTTTTGTTGTAATTGGCGTGTTTTCTTATGTACATTACAAATATAAGGTAAAAACCAATACCATAAAAGGAGTACCAACTAAATACACCACTTTCTTTTTGTTGTGGTGGAAAAAGAGTGGTAAACGGTAGAAAAGTCATGATAATCGGTCAAGAAGTATATTTTTATAGTTAAGTGCTAACGGGATGGTATCGTTATTAATTTTAATATGATTGCCTTCGATGTACTCAATTTTGTCCACCCTGACGATAAATGAACGATGAACTCGCATAAAAAAACGCTCCGGTAGTTGGGCTTCCAGTTCACTTAGCCTTTTCTTGGGTACAATGGTTTTTTCCTTGGTGTGAATCTTTACATAGTCGCCATAGGCTTCCAGATAATTAATTTTTTCATGGGGTAGATTATACCACCTTTTATCTGCTCTGACCAACAGCATGCTTGTTGCTGTTTCTTCTTCCTGTGCCCATGTTTTCCTCGCCTTTTGGACAGCTTTCAGAAATCGTTCAAACGAAAATGGCTTGAGCAGATAATCCACAGCTTCTAGCTCAAATCCCTCTACGGCATATTCAGGGTAAGCGGTAGTGAACACAAATGCAGGCGGATTTGGAAGCGATTTGATTAGGCTGAGGCCAGAAATCTCTGGCATATTGATATCCAAAAAAATGAGGTCAATATTTTCATTGCTTAACACTTCTAAAGCTTCCAGCGGGTTGGTAAACGCGCCTTTTTCTTCCAGAGCAGGCAACTGAGCACAATACTTTCGTAAAACGCGCAGCGCCAATGGTTCATCATCTATCAGCAGGCAATTGATTTTATTCATGTTAGGCTCAGGTTTAGCTTTACGCAAAATAGTTGGTCTTGTTCGCTGATGTCAAGTTCATGGCGTTGTGGGTAGAGCAAATCCAGACGTCTTTGCACATTGCGAAGGCCGATTCCTCCACTCTTGGTCTGCAAAAAGCGATCTTTGGGCCGAATCCTATTCTGAATGCGAAACTGTAAATGACTTGGCTCAACCTCCAGTGAAACCTGCAAGGGCGAATCTGATTTGTGAATGCCGTGCTTGATAGCATTTTCTAAAAAAGGTAGAAATAGCAGCGGTGCAATTCGCTGATTCGCAATATTCCCTTTTATATCTAAGCGGATCAAGTCTTTATTTTGAAGGCGTATTTGTTGTAATTCCAAATAGTTTTTCAAGAAGCGAACTTCTTTTTCTAACAAGACCTCTTTTTCCTGGCACTCGTATAAAATATAGCGCATACTTTCCGAAATAGACAAAATCATCTCTGGGGTGCGTTCGTCTGATTCCATAGACATGGCATACAAACTGTTCAGGTTGTTGAAGAGGAAATGAGGCTCTAATTGTGCTTTTAGTGCTTTCAATTCGGCTGCAGCCTTATCCGCTTCCAATTGATGAATTTGTTGCTCTTTTTGCTGTACTTCAAACCAAGCTTTGGAAAACTTGAAGAGCATACTAACTACCAGATAACTGCCGATAAACTGACTGATTTCCACGTAAGTGTAGTAAGAAATAAAATAATAATTCGGAAATAGTCGATCTGATAAGTAGTTGAATGTGAATTCATTAAATAAAACACCTAAAACAAAAACGACAAATAGGGCCAGGAAATAAAGCCAATACCGGCTTTTTTGCAACAGCAAAGGAATGAGCAAACGTAGATTGAGGTAAACAACTAGCAGTAAGCTCAAATGAAATAAAAACGTATAAATATAATCAGATATAAATAGCTCATCCTGATACGCAAACAAGCGCAATAGGATGAGGTAGGAGAGGGCCCAGAAACTCAAGTGCTGGACCCATCTGTTTTTTATGATTTTTTGCCAGATCATTGTTTTTCGAAGATACTCACATATTCTAAAGCTTCCTCATTGTCGGCATATTTGGCTACAAATTTTTGTAAGTCTCTAGAAGGGGCGGTAAGAATGACCGTACCTTCACTATTGACTTCATGCTTAAGTCTAATTTTCTTTTCCTTGAATAATTTTTCCAGCCAATCCGGATTAAATTGACGCAGCTCAAAGCCTTTGTCTGTAAAAATAATTTTGGCGAAAGTATGTGCCGGAAAATTTGGCGCAAGCGCAAAAATGGCACTTTCATGTGTTTCTTTGGAACTCGAAAAAAAGTCGAGGAAGTAATGCTGCCCCAATTTGACCATGTGTACATCAAATTGTTTCGTGGCTTCGCCATCTATGACAGTTAGATCGTAGCCTTTACCATCTTTGGATTGCTTGAAAATCCATTTACTACCTCCTTCTGACCAGGTTTCATTTACATCAGCAAATAAGCCCACCAAATCTTGTCGAAAGACCAAAGTATCATCGGTATACAATGGATGAATAGATGGAATACATGATTGTAAAAATGCCGCTACAAGGGCAATTAGGAAAATTCTTCTGCTTGTCTTTTTCATAATTTTGATTTTGTCGTTGATAATGTGCCAGCTGACAAAACAAAAGTGCAATAAGCAGGAAAAATACCCAAAAAAGGTCGTTGAAATAGGGAAAAAGGTCGTTGAGATCGAAAATTACCGATCTAGGATTCGTTTTTTCTGGGCAATATATTCATCCTCAGTCAAAATACCTTTTTCTCGAAGCTCTCCCAATTTGATGATCTGGTCGAGCAGTTCGTCGGCCGCATCAAATTCTTCTTGTTTTTGGGGATCTTGTTTTTGCTCTTTTTTAATTTTTTCCAGATCAAGTATGGGGGCTTCTGGAGGAGTTAGGTTTGTTTTCAGGCGATAGCCATTGGTGACAAAGTCATCAAAAATAGGGGAGGAACGCAAAAAGGCAAGTGCGTCGTGGGTATGAATCTTTTCACGATCATGAAAGCCATTCTCCACTGCTTTTTCCAAGTGCTTATACGCTTGTTCTTCTTCT
>JALEHC010000440.1 GCA_022763215.1 Saprospiraceae bacterium | reverse complement strand
GTAATGGGTGGTGAGCAAGCTGCTAAGGTTTTGATGCAAATCAATGTATCTTCTATGAAAGCCAAGGGGCAGGAAGTCAACGAAGAGGAAGAACAAAAGATGTTTCAGGAGATTAAGCAGCGCTACGATGAGCAAACGACGCCTTATTACGCTGCTTCCAGACTATGGGTAGATGCTATTATCGATCCATTGGAAACGCGCAAATGGATTTCAGAAGGCATCAAAGCCGCCAATAATGCTCCAGTAGAGAAATTTAACCCTGGTATTATCCAGACCTAATAAAAATGGAAGAGAATAACAAAACAAATTATAAGGTATGGCTCAAACGCCTTGGCATCGGTGGTTTCCTTTTCTTTTTGATCAAGGGACTCATCTGGATCGCTGTATTTATGGGTGTAGCCTCTCAATGTACCTGATTTTTTGGCTTTGCCTTTCGGCAAATAGTACACAGGCGTGGGCGCAGGCTACGCCTGTGTTCCTGAAAAATGCTTCCTTTGAAGATACGCCTTTACAGGCAAAACCTCCTGTCGATTGGTTTTATTGCGGGTCTTCGGCGGAAACGCCGCCTGATGTGCACCCCAATGGTATGTTTGGCGTACGCCAAACGGCTTACCACGGCCGTACTTATGTCGGCCTTGTCACTCGTCATAATGCCACTACAGAAGCCATTGGGCAAAGACTGGAATCACCGCTTCAAGCTGAGGTTCGTTATCATTTTTGCCTCATGGCTTGCCAGTCCGACCAATATCGTAGTGTTCATCGCATAACGAGAGAACCATTTAATTATGTAGAGCCTGTACGCATTCGGATTTGGGGAAGCAATCGTTCTTGTGAACCGCAAGTTTTGCTGGCGCAAAGCGAGCTAATCACGCATACAGCATGGAAGAAATACTGCTTTGAATGGATCAGTAATAAACGTGTAGATTTCCTAAGGATAGAAGCATTTCACGAAAGTGAAGAAAAAATTACTGCCGGCAATGTTTTAATTGACCAAGCTAGTCCTTTGATTCCAGAGGGCTTTGAGATACCAAAAGTTGAACTTGACCAAAAGACTTCGCTGGCCAATATCATTCGACAATATGGCCCATCGGTAACATTTCGCAATAGTAGTCATGTGGCCTTATCGCCTGAATTATTTCAAGATTCTAGTGCGCATATTCATCAGGCCAACTTACCTTTCTGGCTTATTTGTCAATACTGGACAACAAATCCCGATATTTCTTTGCAAATTGGCATTCGGGCTTCGACCCGAAAATTGTACAAACAACGAAAAAAACACCTTCAAAACTTGTTGTATGACTATCATATACCGAAGCAACAATGGCGCATCAAAAGAGTAAAAAAGCAATCAAAACAATGGCTATATCAACAAAATTCCGACCTGTATTTTTCCATTCAATCTTGATGGTGCTTGCATTTAGCGTAAGCTCTGCTGTTGTTTCAGCTCAGACCGTCACCCCACTTGATGAATACATTGCCATTCATGGCAAATCTATTGTACAATTAAAACAAGAAATTCCTGCTTCGACTACCGTTGATCGCTTCCTTCCGGTTATGATCTCCGATAATCGTTCAAACCAAAATGCCTTTTCTTTTCAGACCGCTTCGAGAAAAGCCCCTTTGATTTATTCGTATGAAGATTTAGCATTTTTCTGCAAATTGGAAGTACAAATGGAGAAAAAGGCCAAGCTTCCGATCAAGGTCAGACTCGGCGATGTAGAATATGTGGATCGTTTGGAAGGGAAATACTAAAAGATATTTATACCAAATCGAATAGATTATTCACGCCCGGCACCCGGCTAAAATTAAATGCTTCTGCATAAGTAAAACCAGCCGACCGACCGTAAGAAGCGCCCTTGGCTTTCAAAAAGTCCATAAAGTCTTTTCCAGAAATGGGTGTCGATAATTCTTTATTATATTCTTTGGCTTCCGGAATGTGAAACTGCGAGCGAAAAGCCTTAATCAATTCAAATTTTTTGTCGATAAAATCCGTAATATCCACTACAAAGTCAGGCTGGATATTGCGATCCTGAATATAGTGATAAATAGCTTTGGGACGCCAGCGCTCCTGCGCATTACCGGCTTCATCCTGACTTGGAATTTTGGCCAGACCAGCATAAAAACAAGCATCGGCAGTCAGCTTGGCGGCTCGGCCATGATCAGGGTGTCGATCATCCAAAGCATTCGCCAAAACTATTTCTGGTTGATATTTGCGGATAAAAGGAATGATTTTGCGGATATTTTCTTCCGAATACTGGAAAAAGCCATCTGCCATCCGAGCATTATCGCGAAACGCAGCCCCCATCAATCGAGCGGCATCCTGTGCTTCTTGATCGCGAATTTCTGCGGTACCGCGTGTACCTAATTCACCTCTCGTCAAGTCGAGTAAACCAACAGTTTTCCCGGCTGCTATATGACGCAATAAAGTACCACTACAACTCAACTCCACATCGTCCGGATGAACGCCTATGGCTAAGATATCTACTTTCATGTCCTTGTGTTTTATTTGTAACGTACAATTTTTGGCTTACTTGGTGCATCATAAGCCAGTGGAAACCTTTGTTTATAAACGGTTCCGTTTTGATTGAGATAGGTGAGTTCAATAGTGAAATTGCGCTTGATACTGCCATTGGTATTGATATGCAATAATACGCCATAGTCGTTGTCTTTTTCCAGCGTATGGCCGGCCACTGCACTCGTTACTTCAATGTCACTGCGCCCTTTGATGTCCAACTTGCTTAATACGGCTTTATCCCCACTATTTTTTATTTTCAGGAAAGCATCCTTTCCAAGTGGGCTAATTTGAAAGCCTTCAATGGCCAACTTTGGTGCCATCCGAAGCGCTTTGCGCTTTCGGGTTTGTTTGACAATGACAGGTATGAGAATCAACAGGAACAAACTACCGCCTGCGATCGACCACTCGACCCAGCTCAGTGAGGCAATGAAAGCCTCTACCTTTGGTCCGTATTCTTCCAAAATATTTTCTGCTTGCTCCATATATTAGTGTAAGCTGTCTGCTTAATCTTTACCTCAAACGGCATATTCTAAATCAGCCCGAAAGATAAAAAACCCTGCTCAAAGCCCCAAGCAGTGGCTTAGAATCTGTTCAGGTTTTAGTTAGCTGATGCTTTGAATCTTATGATCCTACCTTCAAAATTATTTTTCCGGCATTCTTATTGGCTTCCATTAATCGGTGTGCTTCGGCTACATCTCGCCAATCCATAATCCGATCAATAACTGGTTGTACTTGTTTTGCCGCAAAGGCAGACCACAAATGCTGCTGCAAATCTCGACTCAACTTTATTTTATAATCCAGGCTTCTTGCTCTAAGCGTAGAGCCCATGATGTGTAGCCGCTTTCGCAAAATCGGCGCCATGTTCACTTGTTCGGCTTTCACACCGCCCATCAATGCCAGTATGACCATTCGGCCATCAGCTTGCAAAACGTCCATGTTGCGTTGAAAGTAAGGTGCTGCCAGAAAGTCTAATACAACATGTACCCCTTCCCCTTTGGTATGCGCCATGACCGCTTCCGCAAAATCTTCTGACTTATAGTCAATCGCTTTTTCTGCGCCCAATTGCAGGCATAGCTCGTGCTTTGGTGCCGAAGCAGTTACGATCGGAATCGCGCCTTGTTGGCGTGCTAACTGTATAGCCGCAGTCCCGACGCCGCTTGCACCGGCGTGAATCAAAATGCGTTCGTCCTTTTCCAATTTAGCCAACCAGATCAAAGCCTGGTAAGCGGTCAGAAATACTTCGGGAATAGCTGCGGCCTCTTCATATTGCAATCCTTCCGGAATAGGCATCGCCAAATCTTCATGCACCACAGCCAATTCTGCATAGCCACCACCTCCGAGCAGACTACACACCTGATCACCTACTTTCCAGCGACTGACCGCTTCGCCCACAGCCACTACTTCGCCGGCCATTTCCAACCCCATGATAGGGCTATCGCCTTTTGGAGGTGGATATTTCCCCATGCGTTGCAAGGTGTCGGCACGATTGAGAGCCGTTGCTTTTACCATTACCAATAGGTCGTGTGGCCCGACTTTCGGATCGTCCCAATCGCCAATAAACAATTGTTCGGGGCCACCAAATTCTTTAATCTGAACTGCTTTCATTATCGTACACTTCTTATGCCAAAATAATCATAAAGAGACGGATCTATTTTTAGGATCGTCTGTCCCGTTGCATCTTCAATCACGACAATATCGTGGTCTCTAAAAAACGGATGGTCTATCCATTGATGCACATTATACCCAAATAAATGTATCTGAGCCCGAACATGTTTAATCCGGTAGGCTTCTTTTTTTTGTTGCTTCCGCAAACAAGCCTCTAAGTAGGCAGCTGTACAGGCAGCATAGCCTATGCAATTGGCCTTCCCTGCTTGAAGAACGGCTTCCGGTTTGGTAGGCGCTGATTCCCATACAAAAATCAATTGCTCGGCTAGCGTATCCAAGGCACCGCTAACTACGGCTTCCAGCGAGTAGTCATCCGGGCAATTAACGGAAGGCAGCGAATAAACTGGAATATTTTGCACGGTTTTGTATTTCACGAAAGTGCGATACAACAAGCCTCGCCCCCACCAAATGAAAAACAAGAATAAAATGAAAAATAAGCCTCGTTTATACCTTAAACTCATCTTCCGAGATGATTTCTGTTTTTTTAAAGTGGTGTTCTCGCTGCAATACATCTCTTTGCCAATAAATAAAGGCTAACAAGATTAGCAAGGATAAAATCGAGCCTTCAAACCCAAATTCACCGCCCGTTACCATCGGACTGCCTTTCAACTCAAGCTGCAATAATTTGTAAGTACGCATACCGCTTACGCCAAATCCATAAATCACACCTTGAAAATAATTCCAGGCAAAATGTAGCCCCGTCACCACCCACAAACGCCTGCTACGCAGATACACCAACCCCAGCATGAAACCAGCCAATAGTATATTCAGGCCACCAATGACACTGAAATTTTCGTTTGGAAAATGTGCCAAACTAAATAACAATGCCGAAAGAACTAGTCCGGCACGCATACCTAATAACTCAGAAAACATCGTTTGCAAATACCCTCGAAATAAAATTTCCTCAAATAAAGCGGCTACTAAAAACAAAAATGCCCAACTAAGCAGCCCATTCCAGTCCAACTGAAAACCAATGATCGCAATTTGACCACTCCACCACAAGCCCAGAAAACCAGCCGTAATCAAACTAAATCCCCACCATAAACCTTTCGGAAATTCGCGATGCCACCAAACCAATGTCCAACCAACGGTCGACATCGGTTCCATATCTACATAGGTTCGCATAATAAAGACCAAGAACAAAGTGGCAACCAAAGGCACCAGCCAATACAGACTCATCCCCCACGCATCATTACTTAAAATATCGATTCCCTCCGGAAATAGAGAAAACAAGAGGATAAACATCAGCCAGCTCACCAAAAAGATGGCCAATGACAATGCAATCGCACGCCCCACCGCCCAACCAATCCGAGCACCCAAAGAAGCCTTCTGCAAATTTTGTATATCAAATAATATCATAGCACTTTATTGATCCCATTTCAGCGGACGCCCCAAAAAGTCTTCTAATACCAAATTGTATGGCCGATAAAACCACGCCAAATCAGATCGAAAATGCATCGGAAAACTGGCCACTGGTGCCACATTGTATCGCTTCTTGAGAATGTCGCCAAAGTCAAAAGGCGGCAATTCCAGAAACTTACATAGCTCTGTCATTATTTCTTCTCCTTTGTTGGCACCAACTTCTTCGGTAGGCAAATTGACGAGGTCTTCCATTCGAATGACAAACATTTGTTCCAAAGGAAAAACCTTGGTCCATTTTTTGAACTGTTCGATATACATACCCGGCCCGATAAAGTCAGTCTTTTTACCCGTTCGGGCCGCGTTCATTTCCTCCATCATATCGGCCTCAAAGCCTTTGAGCTTCCTGGTCAACCGGCCTTCCTCCTTAAACCGCTGAATCATCCGATAATGTGAATATGCGCGGTCTACCGGATTACGAATCATTACAACCAGCTTAATATCAGGCAAATATCGCTTTATCCGAGCTGGTTTAGCTTGGTAAAACGTATTGGCACTTGCCTCACCGGTGATATAAGATTGGTTAGGATCAACCGGGTAGTTGATTTTTTCCTGATACAAGGCCCCGGATGCATCCAATTCTGGCCAGTTCAATGTAATTTCTTCCTTATCTTCCGGATCAGGGAAAAGCTGAAAATATTGGTTGATATTCCACCAAACTTTTAAAGGATGCTGTGTAAAAAATTGCGGTTCCTTTACTTTGCAAGGTAAGACGTTGGGGTGCTCCAACAAATAGCGATACAAAGATGATGTACCACATTTTCGCTCGCCAACAATAAAAAAAGATGGTTTCAGATGCCCCATTTAATTGTACGGATATGAAGAATCAACAGGAAAATGATGTCAGTAACTATTATGACAATAATACAAGATATTTTTTAAAATTCGGACAACATCAGGGCGCTGCTCATATTCATCAGCTCCTCTGGGCACCTGATGTGCAAAATCAACTCGAAGCAGTGCAATATTCAGTGGCCCTGGTGTGGCAACAGATACAAGCCATCCAGGCTCGCCACATACTCGATTTGGGTTGTGGGGTGGGCAGTTCTTTGGCTTTTCTGAGGCAACAATTTTTAGCGCAAGCGGCACAAAATATTCAGCTCAAAGGCATTACCATCAGCCAGCAACAAGTGGCCATTGCACAAAGCCGATATCCCTTTCGGGAAATTCCCATTCACGTGCTACACGGTAGCTTTCAGCAATTACCGGACACCATTGGCCCAATAGATTTATCGTATGCGATTGAAGCCTTTGTACATTCACCAGATGCTGCTCGGTTTTTTCAGGAAGTAAGTCAGGCTAGTCGCCCAGGTGCTCGTTTAGTATTGATTGATGATTTCCTTTCGGAAAATGCTTCTCCATCCACAAAACGTGAACAATGCATCCGTCGATTTCAAGAAGGTTGGCATTTGGGAAGTCTTTTGACCACTCAACAAGTCAATTTGCTTGCCAGTCAAGCGGGCTTTCGCCAAATACATCAACAAAATCTCAGTGAGTGGCTTCCCAAACATCGGCTTCGCGACTATGCGCTGCATGCACTGCTACCACTTCTGCCTCGTTTTTTGCGTAAGCATAAATACCCTTTATCTCTCATTGGAGGGGATGCCAGATGGTATGCACTTCGCAACAATTGGATTCAGTACCAATTATTGGTGTTCGAAAAAATTAATTAAGCGCTTGGCTGCTATTTTCCAGGTATAATCCGATTGGCG
>JALEHC010000439.1 GCA_022763215.1 Saprospiraceae bacterium | reverse complement strand
TTAGACGTTCATCCCCTTCCAGTGATTTTGCTCGTTCTGGATCTGTTAGGTCAGCAAGGGTAAAAGCTGCCATCAAATCATTTCTATCATAGATATAGGCTGGATAAATTGGAATATTTCCAATTGCTGCTTCACCAACGATATATTTCTGATTGGTATAAACCGTAAATTTCTTAGGATTTTCGGGGTCAATACTCAAATCACGAATAAATTCGAGATATCCGCGAACTGGTCCAGCCGCAACATTTGGATTGAATAAGGCTTTGAGCGTAAATTCAAAATCTTTGGCGGTAATGGGTTCGCCATTATCCCATACTGCAGATTCGTGAATCTCGAATGTATAAGAAACGCCACCTTCATAAGGACCATCTGTAATTTCTTTAATTTCAGGACGGCTGGTTGCTAGTTGCGGCTCAGGCTGTAAAGTTTGCGGATCAAACTGAAGCAGATAGAGGAAGATCGGTTCGTATACAATTCTGGAATAACCACTAGTGGTAATCAACGGATTGATTTTGTCAGGTTCTGCCGGAAGGCGAACATAGACGGTATTTTCTTTACTGTAATTAGAAGTTGATTCTGTATCGGTATTATCTCCGGGTTTGTCATTGGTACAGGAGGAAATACTAATCAGGAAAATTGACAGACTAAAAAATGTGATAAGACGAATTACTCTTTTCATACATTCATGGTTTAGAAAGGCTCTATTGATTTGATTGTAGTGATTTGTATGTCATGTTTGCAGCTTCTAAAGCCAGCGATCAACAACGAGGCAATTGAGAAAACTACCTGGAAACCAGATGGCAGCTTGCGCACTTTTCACCCTGAGTAACATTTCGCGAAAGCGACACCGTTTCATAACATTGCCCTAAAATAACCAGAAAAGGGAAAAACGAAAAATTATTTAAAAAACATAGCATACTGCCTACTGATTAATGCTTGTTTTTAGCAATTTTTGGTGTTTTTTGGCCTCTTACTACGCTTTTAGCTTGAACCAAGTTTTGACAATTGCGTTTCATTCCAAACAAAAACATTAGTCTATGCCAAAGGTACTCATTGCAGGAGGTTCAGGGCTGATTGGCCAGAGACTCAGCCAATTGTTGAGCGAAAAATCTTATGCTGTTGCTCATCTCAGCCGCCGTCGGCGTGCTGACTATCCTTATGAATTGTATCAGTGGGATGTAGACAAACAAGAAATTGATATGGCGGCCGTGGAAGGAGCCGACTATATTATAAACCTCGCCGGAGCCGGAATTGTAGACAAAAGATGGACCGACCAACGAAAGAAAGTCATCATCGAAAGTCGTACAGAAAGTACTCGGCTTTTGCTCAAAGCCATCAAAGAATGCCAACATAAGCCCAAAGCGTATATCTCAGGCTCAGCCATTGGTTATTATGGTGATCGGGGCAATGAATTGCTTACAGAAACCAGCCCTGCGGGCAAAGATTTTCTGGCAGAAAGCACTACTGCCTGGGAAGCGGCTGTGCAAGAAGTCGCAGAGACGGGCATTAGAACGGCCTACATTCGTATCGGTATTGTACTCTCTACACAGGGTGGAGCTTTGCCCAAAATGTTGATTCCGTTTTATTTTTTTCTGGGTACTTACTTTGGGAATGGCCGTCAGTGGCATTCCTGGGTACATATAGATGATCTTTGCCAAATGTTTATCTGGGCCATGGAAAATGAGCAAATCAGTGGTGCCTTCAATGGAGTTAGCCCTCGTCCACTGACTAACAAAGACCTGACTTTGGCGATTGGCCGGGCACGCAATCAGTTTTTCATACCACTTCCAGCTCCTGCATTTATACTTCGACTAGGTATGGGAGAGATGGTATCAACCATTCTCAACAGCTCAAAAGTTTCCAGTCAAAAAGCCCAAGAGCATGGGTTTGAGTTTGCATTTCCGGAAGCAGAAACGGCGGTAAGAGATGTGCTTAAGCGAAAAATTTAGTCTTTAAAGACTTCAATATCGTGGGTTCGAACAACCAAGTCTGTAAACTTGCCTTTGAATTGAGTAGCTTTCACCATATTGTTATCAATCCAATGGTAGTTACCACCTCTTGGTTTATTCATGATAAGGCCATGATATTTGAATTCGTGTTTTTTGAGCCACTCTTCGGTTAGCGCACGATGCTCTTCGGTACGAGAAGTAAAGAAAGTAATAAAGTGCCCTTTTTCAAACCAGCGATTGATAATTTTAAGGGCATCCGGGTAAGGTTCGGCGGCCATCATGCGTTCAGGCTCTTCATTTGGCATGTCGTCGCAGATTGTTCCGTCGATATCGATTAAAAAATTTTTGACTTCTTCGGGTAGAAGTGGGCTGGTACGTTTGCCCTCATCATCGTATCTGTCGTGAAGATTCATGTCTTTTGTTGCTTTAGTTTATGGATGCCAAATTTGCCTGAACTCAAAGATAAGAACAACAGGCTTATGCTTATGCAAAGCACGATCATTACGGATACAAAATACACAAATTTCAAAATCCGTTTATACAAGTTTTACGCTACCTTAAAACCGGATATATTCGGTGGGGTCAATAGCCCGGCCTTGGTACCAAAGCTCAAAATGCAAATGTGGCCCATCCGTCAGGGTACCAGTATTACCAATGATGGCTACCGCTTCTCCAGCTTTCACGGAGCTACCCACTTTTTTCAGCAAAGCAGAATTGTGTTTGTAGAACGTAATGATATTATTGGGATGCTGAATACCAATGGTATTTCCGGTTTCAATGGTCCAGTCTGACAAAAAGACATAACCATCCATCACTGCTTTGATAGCTGTGTTTTTCGGAGCCAAAATATCGACTCCCAGGTGTCCATTTTCTTTGTCAAAACCGGCACTAATTCCTCCTCTAACTGGAGAAGTGAAATACAATTGCTCAATAGGTATCCCTTGCGGGGAAAAATTACTCATCCTGGGCTGCTGTGCCTTGAGTCCGAGTTCTTCCAGTTCCACCTCTTTGCGAATCTGCTCATCCAATTCACTTGGTGAGACTTCCTCTATATCAGCCGTATCCAGCTCCATTTCAGGCACTTCATCTGCGGTAATTCCGGACATGTCACCGGTCACCGCTTTTTTCAGGTTTTGAGTATACAGCTCATAGGCGGTCACCTGTTTTTCCAATTCTTTGAGTTCAGCTTGCAGATTTTCCATTTCATAGGCTTCTTCAGATTTGGAAAAGCCCGGCAAGTATCGTTGAATAGGGGTATAAGCAATAGCAGCATACACCATAAAAGCAACGACCACTAACTCTGTACTGATCAGGACGTACACATTGAGCAAGCTGATTCGGTAAGAACCGACTTCTTCGAAGGTTTCATTGTTCATGATGACCAACCGGTAGGTGTGTCGAAGCCGTTCTTTAAGTCTTTCCCATCTGCTCTTCGGTTGCTCATTTTCTGGAAACATATACTCTGAATTTCGTTTAGTAACGCTTAAAAATTCAGGAAATTTTCTTTTGAAAATCCTCTTTCAGCTTTGAGAGCTAAATTTTTTGCGTTATCCTTAATATGCCTTTTTTCTGCTTGGCGCAAAATCCAAGTCAGGCTTTTTACAAGCTTTGCTGTTAATTATCTTACACTTTAAAATAAATGCAAATTTTCTTAGTTTGTAGATTGAGATTATTCCGATAATTTTGCAAAACTGACCACAAAGGTAAAAGTTCTTGTGGGACTGTATTCTAAAATGGTTTGATTTTAACCTAATAATAGGAATCAAACCCGAACGAATGAATTTTTCTAATCACTGATAAAGACGGAAGGTTTGAAACGCTTATTTAAGTTTTTTTCACTTTTGATGGTTCTTTCGCTCTTGGCTGGCTGCGCTACCAAGAAAAAGCGAGACGACTACTCTATGCTAGGTAAAGTATACCATAATACTACCTCCAAATACAATTATTATTTTAATGCTCGCGAAATTCTTCGTGCCAGCTTCGCCAATCTGCAAGCTTCTCATGAAGATAATTACAACGAGTTATTGCCAATGTATGAGTATATCGACATTGACAACCCTCAACTCGTCAGCAGCGAGCTGGATCGCGCCATCGAAAAGGTAACGGTTTCCGTCAACCTTCACCGTGGTAGTCAATGGACCGATGATTCTTACCTTCTGGTAGGGCAGTCGCAGTTTTTGAAGCAAGACTATGAGTCAGCTGAAAAAACATTCAAATATGTCCTCAACGAGTATTCGCCTACCAAGCTGTATGCATCCCAACCCAAGAAGAAAAAGAAGTCCAAAAAGGTCAAAAAGAAAAAAAAGAAGAAGAAAAAGAAAAAGCGCAGAAAGAAAAAGCGTAAAAAGAAATCTTCCAGAAAAAAGAAATCCAGCAGCAAAAAAAGCTCGGATGACGATAAAGAAGAGGAAGATAAAACCGATAACCCTGATATGATCAGTATCGGTTCAGACCAGTCTGCCATTGCTTCAGGCAATACTAATGAACCTGACAACTACTTCCTCAAACACAAACCTGCTTATCAGGAAGCTCAACTTTGGCTAGCCAAAACACTCATCGAGCGCGATAAATTTGACGAAGCTAAACGCGTTATTGCTGGCCTAAATAATAATCCTAAACTATTTGATGAGGTACAGGAAGAATTGATGGCTTTGCAGGCTTATTATCATCTCAAAAAGAAGGATATCAACCAGGCAGTGGCCTACCTCGACGAAGCCATTGAACTAGAAAGTGATCGCGACCGTCAGGCACGCTATGCATTTATTTCGGCTCAACTATACCAGCAGCAAGGCCGTTCAGCCGATGCTGTTGCCGGTTTTGAACGGGTACTCGACTTCAAACCTGGCTATGAAATGGCATTTAGCGCCAAGCTCAACCTGACCCAAAATGCATACCTCAATGGTAAAGAATCGTCAGAAGATGCCAAAAAGAAACTCGAAAAAATGCTCGATGATCCAAAGAATGCCAATTTTAAGGATCGCATTTATTATACCATTGCACAAATTGACCTTAAAGACAATAACAAAGCCGGAGCCATTAATAATCTCCAGCTTTCGCTAAATAATAATCGCTCCAACAGAGCTCAAAAGATCGATTCTTACTACCTGCTGGGTGATTTGTATTATGAAGATGAAGATTTTGTAAGTGCAAAGAATTATATCGATAGTACACTGACTATGATTACGCCAAGTGATGACCGCCACGAGCGCCTTTCTCGCTTGAGTACCAACCTTACGGAAATTGCCAAAAACCTTCAAATCATAACAGATACCGATAGTCTGTTGGCTATTGCCGAAATGAGCGATTTGGAAAAACAAGAACTAGCTTTTCAAATCCAAAAGGAGCAAGATGCAGAAAGAAGAAAACAGCTGGAAAAGCAAAATAGTGGCAGTAAAGACTTGAATCCGTTTGGTGGACGAGGACGAGGGCGAAACGCTATAGATGCCCGCCAAAAGGAAAGCAGCTTCTTTGCCTACGACCAAAAAGTGATGAAACGAGGTAAAAAAGAATTTGGAGATGAGTGGGGCGATCGACCACTGGAAGATAACTGGCGCCGCTCCAATCGTGCTGATTCTGATTTCAACCTCGCAGCTGGTGCCGAAGAAGAAGAACAAGAACTAATTCTTACTCCTGAAGAAATTAATGAATTGCTGGGTGATATTCCCGAAACGGAACAAGAAAAAGAGGCTGCTCACTTAAAAATCAGAGAAGCCATGTACGCTCTGGGCTCGCTTTACCGCGATCGCCTCGAAAATGACCAAAAAGCGGCTGATGTATTGGAAGAATTGAACAACCGATACCCTGCCAGCAACTACGAACTGGATTCTTGGTATTTGCTTTACCTCGCATATACTGACCTTGATAATGCCAGAAAAAAGCAGGAATTCAAAGATAAAATCCTGAATAAGTACCCAACCAGTACCTATGCCAAAATCCTGAATGATCCGGATTATGCAGCTGTACTGAAAACGGAAGAAAAGCAGCTTAATGAATATTACAACCAGGCTTATGGCGCCTTCACTAGTGGAAATTTCCAGGAGGCTTATAACAAGAGTGATGGTGCTAAGCGTAAATTTGGTGCCGCTAATGAACTGCAGCCGCGCTTTGCTTTATTGTCGGCCATGTGCCTCGGTAATCTAGAGGGTAAAGATGCTTACATCAAAGGCCTACGCGAAGTTATTGCCAAGTATCCGGACTCACCTGAGCAGCTACAAGCTCGCGAAATGTTGCGTTTGTTAGGAGAAGGAGCTGGTGCCAGAGTTCCAGGTCAACAATCAGCAGCAGCGACAGATGATGGCGAACAATTGGAATTCAAAGTTGAAGATGATCGCTTACACTACATGCTGGTCGTTTTCTACGACGATATCAAGTTCAACGAAATGAAAATCCAGGTAGCGGATTACAACAACAAGTATCATAAGTTAGAAAAACTGCGTATTTCAAATATTTATCTGGGAAGATCAGCTGATGAGCGACTTCCAATGGTAGTTGTACGTCGTTTCAAGGATAAAAACGAAGCCATGAAATATTTTGAAGGGGTACAGCGAAATCAAGGTGAATACATTGAAGAAGGTGTCAATTATGACATTTTCCCGATTACTCAAACCAACTACCGCCAGATATTGAAAAATAAAACACTAGGTGGTTATAAAGCCTGGTTCGAAGCAAATTATTTCTAAATCAATCAATAGTTTAGTACAAATAAAAGCAGTAAGGTGGTTTTCATCTTACTGCTTTTTTAATTTCGGAGGATATTAAACAAGCGCTCCTCCGGGCAGAAGAAACGCTTGGTGTATTCAGGGGTAAGTATCAGAAAAAAAAGCTGAATCCTATTCCCAGATTAAATTCGAAAATATCTATATCGGTACTGCTATTTTCAAACTCAGAATTGCCGAAACCGACACCTAGCTTCCCTCCTACTGAGAATTGATCGGTAATAAAATACTCGCCACCAGCAAAAATCTGAAATAGAAACAGGCTACGATCCTGACTCCCATTTTCGATATTTCCGAAGAGTAATGCGATTTCGCCGAAAGGCTTAAAATCACCCGTATCAAAGTAATATCTTGCCCACGGGCCTATCGCAAAAGTACTGAAATCAGTATTATTGTTTTCCCCGGCATTCAGAAAAAAGCGTACGCCGACTGGCAAATTATCAATGACCGTATAACCAGCTGCGAAGTCGATTTCAAATTCACGAAAGTCAGATTCCTGCGTAGAGTTTTCAACTTCTAGAGAAGATGATTCAAACTTTAGGCCGCTTGAGTTGGCATTTAAGATAAAGCTACCGGCATCCACCTGAGCACTTGCTAATCCGGCGGACAACATAAATAAAAGAGAAAAAATTAACTGTTTCATTTTTTGGAGTTTTGGTTTTTAAAAATGAGTGTTTGGTCAATTCATCACCAAAATGATTGGCAACTATTATGAAGACCAAAACCCAAACTCCATTTGCACGCAAGTGCATAAAAAAAAGCCAGCCTGATTTTGCAACAGACTGACTTCCTGGCAGTTAAACTACTCTTTTTATTTAAAATTTCTTTCTGGGAATCTTTATTTCATACGTCTTTCCTGAGCGATTGGTAAGATTGCCATCAATCAACCACGGGTTATACACTTTGAGCATGCGGTAAGAAATATCGTGCTCAGCGGCAAAATCGCCCCAGTTTTCTACACTACCCGTTACTTTGACAATGTCATAGTCCTCCAATGGCTGATAAACTTCTGACTCATCAAAATAGAAGCCAAATTTGCGGGGGTCTTTAAAAATTTCTTTGATGGCTACGATACGAAAAACATAGCGGGAAGTCTCGACATTCAAATTCAAGTCGAAATAAGAGTCTGCTCTTTGCTCTTTGAGCGAGCGGGCCATGCGCGTACCGCCCATATTGTAGGCTGCGGCTACCAAGAGCCAGCTACCAAAGCGTTTTTTATAGTCCTTGAGGTAGTCACAGGCAGCACGAGTCGCTTTTTCGAGATGATAACGTTCATCTACTTCACTGCTGATTTCCAGTCCGTAATATTCGCCAGTGGCTTCCATGAATTGCCAAAAACCTTTTGCACCGGCCGGAGAAGTGACGTTTCGCAGGCCACTTTCAGCTACAGCTAAATATTTAAAATCATCTGGAATACCTTCTTCTTCAAGTATGCGTTCGATCATTGGAAAATGACGAAAAGATTCTTTCAAGGTAAGAATCGTACTGGAATGCCAGTAAGTATTGACGGTTAGCTCGCGTTCGAGACGCTCCCGGACATCAAAATTATCCATCGGCAAAATTTCGCCTGCAAAGGTGAATTTTTTATCCATGTCCACAGACTTTACAATCTGCGGAATGGCTTTTCCATCTTCTTTGGCTTCCACTTTTTCATCTTTTGTGGAATAGGAGCCCAGAATAGCAATTGTAAAAAACGCAGCCAGGGCAAGTGTGTAAAATTGGATTCCTTTCTTCATGGGATCTAGTTATAAATCATGTAATAAACCTGATCAATATAGCCAAAAACAAGAGAATCCAAAATTGTGGAAACGTTAAATTAACGTACAGGCCGGGGTTTCTTGTAAATAGGCACCGTGCTACAAGGTTCTCCAAACATAATGCTCTTCGCTACCGGGCGCAACTTAGCTGTCAGGTCGACATAAGCAGAAAGTGGTACTGGCAGATCGCTACAGCCCTTGATGACAATGCGTTGATCGCGATATTCCTCTGCATCTATTTTGTGTACGATTTGCTGAAAAGCACGCTGATAATATGCCTCTGGTGTTCCTTGAAAAACTTCCTCTGCATGTGCGGCGGCATACGACGCGACCAGCATATATGCCCAGATGGGGATGATGGCATCCGTAGAGCAGTAAATAGCCAAGATTTTCCCGTCGTATTGCTCCCAATTGTGTTCTTTGAGTGCAGTTCTAAATTCTTTTTCGCGTAAAATCAGTTCTTTAAAAAGGTATTCCTTCAGGTCGAAGGCAATGACTTCCCCTTTCGGGAAATAGGACTCTAGCTTTAAGGTAATGAGGCTGCTGGCAGCCACTCGGTTTACTAATGGTTTATCGTTAGACATGTAATCGTACGGTTTTCATTAAAAAATGAGCGGTTCTCCCTGCTACTTGTCACTTTTGGCATCACCTTTTTCAGTTTCTTCATCGCCTTCCTCTATGGGTGCTTGTTCGCCAATCTCGTTTTCCGGATCTGCAAATTCTTTCAGTCTTGGCAAATCCTTGATACTTCTCAAGCCAAAATAGTCCATAAATTTTTCGCTCGTGCCATATAAAAGCGGCTTACCGGGAGAATCACTTCTTCCAATAATAGCAACAAGCTCCTTTTCCAATAGTTTTTGCACGGCATAATCACAGCTAACTCCTCTAATTTTTTCCATATCACTTTTAGTGACGGGTTGCCGATAAGCAATGATAGAAAGGGTTTCCAAAGCAGCTTTGGATAGTCTTTTTTTGGTCGTTTGTTTGAGGTAGATTCCGACGGTTTCGTGATAAGCTGGTTTGGTCATAAATTGGTATCCATCAGCGATTTCGGCCAACTCAAATGCAAAAGCATCATCCTTATAGCGATTTTGGATAAACTGTATGACTTCTTCCAGTTCTGTTTGATTAAATTTTACGCCAAAAGCCTCCTCCAGCGTATTTTTAATTTCTTTCATGCTGATAGGGCTATCGGTCACAAAAATGAGGCTTTCGATATGTTGAACGAGGTAATCCACGGCAATTGCTTTTGATGTTGGATCACAAAATTAATAATTCTGCGATCACTCCCAGCATTTTTCAAAAACGGCTTTTTGGAAAGCGCCATCCCGAATGAGTCGAAGGTAAGATTGGCGATTGTAGTCTGGATTTTCGGCCGGAGGTGTATCCTGGAAATAGAAGTGTGCCCAACTCGTCGTTTCCCCCTCTTCGATAGCTGTCTGGATTAAGCATTTGGCGTAAGCCTCGGTCTGGGTATCATTTAGCGCAAGCTGTTTTTGGAGCGCTTGCTTCTTATATTTTTGCAATTGGTTGCGAGTATAGCTATCGGGCATCCATTCAGTCACTTGTTTTTGAGCCGTTGCATACCGTAGATAAACTTCATCGCCTTCCAGAATTGGAATGCCGACTCCGTTGAGCAATGGCTGAGGCTGATCAAATGCCTGCGTACTTACCGTTGGTTGGTTACCGACTACAAAAATAGTTTCCAAAATGGTTTTATCGCCTATTTTTCGGATATCTAACACTTTGGCCACCACCTCTTCTGAGCCGAGTGCCAGCCAGTCGCGTTGCTCCTCATTGGAAGCCGGACTATTGAAGCTACTCACCAAAAAAAGGAGCAAAAGGACAAACCCGATAAGTGACCCAAAGAATAATAGCGTTTGACGCCAATATTTTTTCTCTGTTTTCTTTCTCTCTCTGTTTTTTGGCGTATCAACTTCTTTGTCGACTTTCATGCCATACCAAAACTTCCCGTCTTTTCGCTCCAGCGAAATCTCACACAGCTCATCATCCAGAAAAATAGAATAGTTTTTACTTTCGTAAACACTAAAATCGATGAGCACAATTTTGCTATTGACATGAATCAGCACATGACCGGTTTTGTTGCCATGAAACAAGCCCACTTTGTGTGCTTTGCCATCATCAGCAAGATATGTCCAGTTAAATTGTGCCAAAAGAGAAGATTTTAATTTACTTTGGATAATTGAAGTGCTACCAAATAGACAACGATAGATTCTTATAAAAGATACGGCTTTATCGACAAATAGTTGAGCAAAACCAGATAATTAACCAAATATGATTTTCTCATTTAAAGGATTTATTCCTGTCATTCACGAATCCGCTTTTGTACACCCACAGGCTACCGTTACCGGAAATGTAGTCATCGGGAAGGATGTTTATATTGGCCCGGGAGCTGCTATCCGCGGTGATTGGGGGGGTATTGTTATTGAGGATGGCTGCAATGTGCAGGAAAATTGCACCATACATATGTTTCCGGGAGTAACTGTGTTGCTAAAAGAAGGTGCGCATATTGGTCATGGTGCAATCATTCATGGTGCAACAATCGGGCGCAATGTACTGGTTGGTATGAATACCGTCATTATGGATGAAGTGGAAGTGGGAGACGAATGCATTATCGGCGCACTAAGTTTCATCAAAGCCAATTCGAAAATTCCGAACAGGAGTTTAGTGGTTGGCAACCCGGGTAAAGTGATCAAACAGGTAAGTGATGACATGATTGCCTGGAAAACCAAAGGGACCCGACTCTACCAGCAGTTACCGGGCGAATGTCATGAGCACTTACGTGAATGCGAACCCTTGCGCACTATACCTGCAGACCGACCTCAGCAAGAGTCACTCTACCAAACCTGGAACGAAATCAAGGAGCAATGATGCGCACGCTATTGTTATTGTTGTTAGCCTTTGGAGTTGCATTTTGCGAAAGCATTGACCAATTTCCCGAAAGGGAAACCAACCAAAGCGGTACCTACCTCAAAGTACTCGGAATCGCTCAGGATGCCGGTTTCCCGCAAATAGCTTGTAAAAAAGATTGCTGCAAAGCCGCTTGGCAAGACGAAAGTCTGAGAAAAAGGGTAAGCTGCCTTGGGCTGACTGACCAACAAAATGCATGGCTGCTGGAAGCGACGCCCAATATCCGTACCCAATTGCAAGAGCTCGACGGCGAATTGCAGGGTATATTCCTGACGCATGCGCACATGGGGCACTATACGGGCCTTATGCATGTAGGTAGAGAAGCGCTTGGCGCAGACCAAATCCCCGTGTATGCGATGCCCAGAATGGATACTTTTTTGCGATCGAATGGCCCTTGGAGTCAATTGGTAGGCCTAAAAAATATTATGATCCGTCCCATTCAAAAGGATAGTATGGTTCGGCTTTCGCCAAATGTAAGCATCCAGCCTATACAAGTACCACATCGTGATGAGTTTTCAGAAACGGTAGGTTTTCACATTCATGGGCCTACAAAATCAGCACTTTTCATTCCAGATATTGACAAGTGGTATCTTTGGGAAGAAGACATTGTCGATTGGATCAAAAAAGTCGATTATGCGTTATTGGATGGTACTTTTTACCAAAATGGAGAAATTCCAGGACGAGATATGAGCCAGATTCCGCATCCTTTTATTCAGGAAAGTATAGCACTATTTGAGTCTTTATCGGCGGCGGAAAAACAAAAAGTAATCTTTATTCACTTCAACCACACCAACCCTCTCCTCAAGCAGCAAAGCAAAGAATATCAAGAAGTTATAAAGAAGGGATATCGAATAGCAAGCGAAGGAATGGAAATTGCTTTATGATAGGGGATTTATTGATGGGTTGATGTGTGATGTATGATGTGTTGATAGTTGATTTATTGATGGGGTGATGTGTGATGTGTGATATATCAAACGATCAAAACATCAACCAATCACACATCAAAACATCATACATAAAGACATCACACATCAACCCATCAACCGATCATACATAAAAACATCACACATCACCCTATCAACCGATCATACATAAAAACATCATACATCAATAATATATCACGGATTCATCGTACTTTCCAAGCCGATACGAGAGCCCGAAGGAATGTAAGCT
>JALEHC010000438.1 GCA_022763215.1 Saprospiraceae bacterium | reverse complement strand
CCAACTTCACGGACTAGTTTTATTTCAAATTGTTTGAGGTATCGAAGGCCACCATGAATCAATTTGGTAGATTTGCTGCTTGTTCCGGAAGCAAAGTCATCTTTTTCGATAAGGGCAACTTTTAAGCCTCGAGAAGCTGCATCCAGGGCAATTCCGGCTCCGGTGATACCACCACCAATGATGGCGAGATCAAAATCTACCGTTTTGAGTTGTTGAATGGTTGAAGTACGATTAAGAGAAGACAAGAAATTCATAAGGAATTGGTTAATGAGAATTTACTAATGCGAATAAAATTTTATAAGAATTGAGTTTTAGTCGGAAAAATTCTAAAAATAGAATATCAATAAAATAAAAACATAAGCCTAACTTTGCAACGGCTTTGTGTTAAAAGTACAATAACTTTCGAGAGCTATCAAGCCCAGACAAAACAAAGAACATGCAAAACAGAAGAAATAAATCCATTGATATCATTTGCGCAGGAGAACTATTGGTAGATCTGATGACGACCGACTATGCTGACAAACTGGACGGCAATCGCATGTTTCGACCAGCACAAGGTGGGAGTCCTGCCAATTTGTGCCTCAATATGGCACGGCTCGGCAATAGCACCCGTCTCGTTAGTACTATTGGAAATGATGACATTGGTAATTTCCTTTATGAAAGTGTACAAAAGGGAGGAGTTGATTGTTCATTAATTCGGAGAACTAATCAGCCTTCGACTTTGATTTTAGTTTCTCATTCATTAAACGTTCCTAGTTTTGAAGCTTATCGAACAGCAGACCAGCATATTACTTCAGAACAATTTCCGCGGGAAGTTTTAGAAAATGCTTCTCTATTTCATACAACTTGCTTTGGTTTGAGTTTGCCACCTGCGCAGCAGTCTATACTTCAAGCTGCCGAAAAGGCAGCAGCAAGTGGAAGCCGATTGAGTATTGATGCGAATTATGCCAAAAAAATATGGTCTAATCAGGAGGAAGCCCAATCGGTCGTAGCCAAATATGTAAGTCATGGTGCATTGGTAAAAGTAAGCGAGGTAGATTGGCAAAGATTGTACGGTAAGCCTTTGCATGACCCGAAGGAAGCAGGAGATTTCTTTTTGCGTTTAGGCGCAAGCCAGGTATGTGTAACGATGGGAGCAGAAGGGGCATATTTAGCGACAGCTGAAGAAAATTATAGGCTGCCTTCCAGAAAAGTTACAGTACGTGACACCACAGGTGCCGGTGATGCGTTTTGGTCAGGATTTCTTACGGCCTATCTGGATGGACTTGCTCCTTTGGATTGTCTGAAAGCTGGACGGAAAATGGCGGAGATAAAATTAGCTCAACTGGGACCTCTAAACAGAACAGTTGCCCCAGCTGAGATTTATCAGGATTAAGATTTTTTATGATCCTTTTGTTCTTCTTCGGCTTCTTCAATAATTTGAAAAAGGCCAAGATCTTTTGCGCGTGCTTCCCAACGTTTTCTGGCAAGCATCTGCATATTTTCTGTATTGTCCATTTCGTCAACGATTTCAAGGCCAAGCAAGGTCTCGATAACGTCTTCCATAGTGGCAATACCTGCCATGCCTCCAAATTCATCCACAACCAGAGCAATATGCTCGCGGCTCTCGATTAGTTTTGTAAACAAATCAGGAATCGGAAATTGCTCATTGACGATCAGAATGTCTCGCTTGATGGTTTTTAATGCTTGGTCTCCCTTATTATCGATAATGGACTGTAACAACTCATCCTTCAAGATAAAACCAGTAATTTCATCTTTTGCATTCTGAAAAACCGGAATTCGTGAGAATCGCAAAGTTTTATTCTTTTCATAAAAATCCTGAATCAGCATCTCCTGACTAGCTGCTTTGACGACTGTACGAGGAGTCATCACGTCTTTGGTACGAATGGTATTAAAACGAAGCAGGTTTTTGATGATTTTGGATTCTCCTTCTCTGAAAAGTCCTTCTTTTTCACCTATGTCAGCCATAGCTGAAAAATCTGCACGGCTGAGTACACTTTTATCTTTATCTTTTTTCAAAGACTTGGTAATCAGTTGGCTTAACCATACTAGCGGATAAAGTAAAGTAATAATTATGTTTAGCGCAAGCACGGTGAAATTTGTTAGTTGTTTCCAGTAATTAGCACCCAATGTTTTGGGGATAATTTCGGATAAAATCAGGATCGCCAGGGTCATCACTGTACCGATAATGGCTGAATTACCAATTTCTAATTGGTAAAATACCAAGTCGAGGTGAATACCGCCTTCTGAGCCAAATACTTTTTCCGCCTGATAACCAACACCCATTGCACCAACGGTGTGGGCGATCGTATTAAGCGTTAGGATGGCAGAAAGTGGTCGGTCAATATTTTCCTTATAGCTTTTCAGCAAATCGCCTACTTGGCCGCCTTCTTTGAATTTGATTTCAGCGAAGGAAGGAGTAATACTCAGTAAAACGGCTTCCCAAATAGAGCACAGGAAAGAAAAAATAATTGAAATTAGAAAGAAAAAAATCAGTAATGGCATGATGTTGAGTGAAGCGAAGGTTTGGTTATAATCGCTATGTTTCAACAAATATAAATAAAACAAGTAAAGCGTGTCAGTAGAATTGTATAAACTTGTAAGTTCGTTCTTTATCTCTGTTTGAATAAACGACAAAGAGCCCCAAACAATCGTTTAAGGCTCTTCGTGTTTTTCTTTTTAGATAACCATTTTAGTCAATATAAATTTTCTGATGTGGAATCAGAATTTCATTGACCTCCATATTATTTAGTTGACGGATGTGCTCTACCGATACACCATATTGATTGGCCAAGGAGTATAGCGTATCACCATCTTTAACGGTATGTGTAATGCGCTGACCTGGCCTGTTGTTACTAGGGGCAGGCAAATAAGATGCACTATCATAACCTTTAGGTGTAAGTTGTGGATCGACTTTTATGAGTGTCCCATCTGAACCTGTAGCCGGTGTGTTTCTATAATTTCCTGATTCTGGAAGATCGTAGAATACTGGTGTATTTCTGGAAGGATCTTGAATGAATTTTGATTCATCCACTGCCGGGTTTTTAGGTTGATACCTATTGCTGACACCTTTATCATAAAATACCGGATCGTCATTTGGATTATAAGTTGGTGTATCCTCACAATCAGTGGTTCGGAGTACCTGTCCTACTTTGATTACGGCTGTAGCCGGGAGGTTATTAATTTCGCGAAAGCGAGTTTCCGTATATCCGTACATCATGGCCAGATAAGCCAAAGTTTCACCACGTTTTACGGTATGTGTACCATTGGTGGTTTCCCATTTTGGAGCTCCTTTTTCTGTGAAATCATAAGGGGCAGGTTCTCTAGCCGTCAAGACGGGGCCTGAAACAAGCAGTTTATCATTACGATAAATAGTATTGGAACTCAAATTATTCCAATCTTTGATTTGTCCAACCGTAATGCCATACTTTTTAGATATGCGATATAAGGTTTCTCCTTTTTTTACGGTATGATATTTGACTTGAGGAGTCGGATCGATAGAAGGCTGTCTTCTATTGTCATAAGATTGCGGCCTTGGATCAAGAATAATATCATCTTGTTGTTGGCTTCCCTTTTCGGTAAATCGGTCCTGCAATCCTGGATCAAGCTGATTATAGCTTCCGGTATTGAGCGGATCGGATTCGGTGACTGGCGTCAAAATCAGATCATCGATCCCTCCATCTTTACCAAATTCACAAACATCTTGCAAATAATTGCTATAATTCTTGCCATTTACTTCTTCCAGTTTCACTGTATTTTCAAGTGCTTCCAGCGAATTTGCACCATTTCTTTCCTCGACAATACCTACTTCTGGAACGAAGACAATATAGGTTAAGCCTTTTTGCTGATCCTTTACATATTGTCTAAGCAAAAATGCGCCTGAACATTCGTTCTCTAGTTTGGCTTCAAAATAAATATCTGCATTGGGATTGTTGTAAGAAACATCCTCACCGATAGTACCTGTTTGGGTATTGAATCGGAATTGGTACTTTGGAGAGATATAATCAATCGAACCATTTTGGTTTTGATAATAAGCAGCAAACATTACCGGAAGCAAATAATATTTTTTGCGACCTTTCTTTTGCACGATGTATACCTCATCGATTGATCGGTTAATTTGAGCAATCGTACGTCTGTCAAAATCAGCATTTTGGCAACTGATATACTGAGCAGGCAGGTAATTTTGATATCTATATCCTTCTGGATTAACTTCAAAAACTACTTTTTCAGTGGGGCTGATCTTTAATTGATAAGCATCATAATCTTCACCCGCATTTTTGTTCTGAAATTTGTACTCAAACACATCCATGCAATTTTCATCAAACAAGATGTACATAGGCGCAGAGTACGCAAAAAATGGAAACAGTAGAATAGTGCTTAGTACCAGTAATTGGTCTTTCATAAGATGTAAATATTTATGAATAAAGCGCGCAAAAGAAGCGTTTTACGGTTGTAAATTAAATGAAATCAACGGTTTGCGCAAGTCAGAAGGGTTCAGTTTTGCTAAATAACGCTTAAAAGTAATACAAATTGTGTGAAAAAGTAAAATATCTACTTATTCTTTCACTTATTTGATGGCATTTCGATGGTGGACGATTTGGGGTGCCCATTTTTTAATGCAATTTTCTATCACACCTTCGAGTATGGGTTTGGTAATGTAATCTTGCATACCTGCCGCGATACATTTTTCTTTTTCTGACTGAATAGCATCTGCGGTCATAGCGACAATAATAGGTTGAAATCCTTCACTAGTCATTTTAAGAATCTCTTTAGTAGCAGTAAGTCCATCCATGACCGGCATCCGAATATCCATTAGGATAAGGTCTATGGCATGTTTTTTTACCTTTTCAACCGCTTCAAGGCCATTATTTGCGAGAATGATTTTGTACCCATGCTTAGACAAAAGAGACTGAACGAAAACCCGATTAATTGGATGATCTTCTACCACCAATATTTGGATCGGATATTTTTTGCTTAAGTTTTTATCTGTATTTGTTTCTTCTGTTCTAGGTTGAAATTCTTCGTTTTTTGAATGTTGGATAACCCGAAGTGGTAACGTAAATGTAAAGGATGAACCTTCATTAAGTTCGCTTTCGGCATGTAATTTACCATCCATTAAATCAATTAACTGCTTACTAATAGCCAGCCCAAGGCCAGTACCGCCAAATTCTCTGGCGATAGAAATGCTCGCCTGTGTAAAGGGTTGGAATAGTATTTCTAATCGTTTCGGATCAATACCAATCCCTGTATCATTAACCGTAAAACTTATCTGAGCAATATTGTCTTTAAAAGATTCCAACCGTACATTCAGTTTAATGCCTCCTATATTGGTAAACTTAATGGCATTATCGAGCAGGTTGATTATCACCTGACGAATCCGGATGATATCACCTGAAACGATATAGGGCAAGTCTTCCGCCAGATAAATTTCAAAGCTCAAACCTTTATCCAGAGCTGTTTTTTTGACCATGTTGACGGTTTGTTCGACCATTTCGCTTAAGCGAAATTCCTTTATGTCTAGTTCCATCCGATTTGCTTCGATTTTCGAGAAATCGAGAATGTCATTGATAATGCTCAACAGATTTTTACCACTGACTTGAATGAGATTAACATAGTCTCTTTGTTCTGGCGACAAAGATGTTTTTGATAAAAGGTTAGAAAGCCCGATTACCCCGTTCATAGGTGTTCTGATTTCATGCGACATGGCCGCAAGGAAGGAAGACTTGGCCTGGTTAGCCGCATCTGCTTGTTTCACTGCTTTACGCAAAGAATGAGCAAATCGACTACTTAAATGGATAGCAATAAATAGTAAAAAGATTAGATAGGCCACCAATACCAGAAATGAGTTTGCATGCCAAAATTCCTGATTATCACCAGCTGAATAAAATAGTATGAAGAAAAGACTAGAATAGGCAATTGAAAGATGAAATAGCCCTGTCAGATTAGAGAAAAATGCTCTGGTCAAAACAATACCCCCATAGATAGTACTTCCTACCAACAAAAGAATATTAGGAATTACCAAATAGGCAAAAATATAGGGTGGCGTTAGAATCGTAATAATGCTAAAACCTAAGCAAATATAAAAAACGATCACGCTCAGCTTTCGGTTTACAAATTTGGTAAACAAATTTTGTGTAAATAACCAAAAGAAACCCACACTCATAAATAAGGAAATGTATTCCAATTTAATAGTCAGCCACCACGGCAAATTGGGTACCAAGTGATGTAACGCATAATCTTCCGCACCAACAATCCGATAACTATGGATCAGACAAAATAAAGAGAAATACAAGGATGCTTTCTCTCCTTTACCATAAAAGTATAAGCCAAATAAAAATAAGCCAGTCAAAATAAAGCTACCAAATAAAGCATACGTTAGGTTTTGACTAGCTTCTCGAGCATTGAGCAAATCTTGCGCTAAGCCAAAAAAGATAGGCTCGGCAGGCCCGCCACGTAAATGGTCAAAATTGGAAATTTGCAGAATAATCTCAATTTCAGGATTATTCGCAACAAAAGGTATCGTTTGCGGCAACCATTGTGGTTCGCTTTCCTTTCGGGAAACGCCTACTTGTCCGTTCTTAGCAAAGGGGTTCCCATTGACCCACATGGTGTAAGAAGAATAAAAATCAGGAATTTTCAGGGCCATCAAACCAGGAACGGTGTCCAACTGGATTACCAACCGATAAGTTGCATAGCCCATAGAAGAAATTCCAGGTACTTGGTTTTTCAGAGAACTCCAGGTACTCGGAAAAGGAACATAAACAAAGTCAGGCTTTTCCAGTATCGAAAATTGATCAGGATAGAGTAGGGTATCCCAGTAAAACTCCCATTGTCCATCTAATCTTACAGGCATTTCCCTAATTTCCTGATTGGTTACTTCAAGAAACCCATTTTCTGCTTTGTTGGATTGCGCCAACACCCCTACACTACTGAAAATCAGAAGTGCTAGGCAACTAAAAACAGAAAATCGGGAAAATACCTTCATGGGGCAGTGGTATTTAGGTTTTAAACTCAGATACCCAATTGTGTGGAGTGAAGCTTATCAAATACATTGATGAACAATATACAAATAGATACATAAATGTAATTGAAAAGCACACTATTTATTCGCCACCTTCTGCTGCTAATGCAGCTTTATTAATCGCTGCAATTTCTTTGTCGATATAATAAAGCGTCATCGGGCCTTCGCCAATCAGCTGAATTTTATCCAGTACTGTTCGCATCAATGCTTCTTCTTCTCTTTGTTCTACTACATACCACTGCAAAAAGTTGCGCGTATTGTGGTCTGATTCTTTATCTGCCAATGTCACTAATTTATGGATGGAGGCCGTCACTTTTTGTTCGTGCTCATAGACTTCTTTCATCAAAGATTGTACCGACTCAAATTCGTGTGGTACTTGGCTAATTGCAGGTGTTAGCGCGTGTGCATCAACTTCGCTCAGGTAGTGAAAAATACGCATCATGTGTTCTTTTTCTTCTTCTGACTGTCGGTGCATAAACTGAGCACAGCCTTCTAGTCCTTGTTTGTCGCACCAGGAAGCCATAGAGAGATATAAAAACGAAGCGTGTGCTTCCAATGCAATTTGTTCATTCAGGGCATTCACCATTTGATCACTAATCATACTTTTCATTTTGAATTGCTAAAAATGTTTCTATCAATTTGTCCAAGAATTCCCGACAAAATAAAAAGAATATCTTTTCTTTGAGGAGGAATTATGGCTTTCGCCAAATTTCGGGCTTTCAACAAAACCCGGAACTTCATCAGCTGTTTAAAATAAAAAAACATTTCAATGAAATTTTTTATCGACACTGCAAGCCTGGACCAAATCAAGGAAGCCAAAGATCTTGGAATTCTTGATGGGGTAACCACTAACCCTTCACTAATGGCCAAAGAAGGTATTTCTGGACAAGAAAACATCCTGAATCACTACAAGCAAATTTGTGATATCGTGGATGGCGATGTTAGTGCAGAAGTAATTTCCACTGATTTCGAAGGAATCGTAGAAGAAGGAAAAAAACTAGCAGAAATTGCGCCAAACATTGTCGTAAAAGTACCTATGATTAAAGAAGGTATTAAGGCAATTCGCTGGTTTACAGATAATGACATTCGTACCAATTGTACATTGGTATTTTCACCTGGCCAAGCTATTTTAGCTGCAAAAGCAGGTGCTACTTATTTGTCTCCATTTATCGGTCGTATCGACGATATCAATTGGGACGGGATGAGCCTGATTGCTGAAATTGCTGAAATTTATGCAATTCAGGGATATGAAACTGAAATTCTGGCGGCTTCTATTCGTAGCTCTAAGCACATCGTAGAATCTGCGAAAGCAGGTGCTGATGTGATTACTAGCCCACTTGGTCCAATTTTGGGATTGCTAAAGCACCCATTGACGGATATTGGCCTTGAAAAGTTCTTGGCAGATCATAAAAAATCTAATGGATAATATCTGAAAAGAGAAGTGCTCTTCCCTTTAAAGAGTACTTCCTTTCATTCGTATAAAATCCGTTTGGCTAATTTGACAATAAAATGAATGAACTATGAATGGAACCGAATCCACAAAAAAGAAGTCTCATCCATTTTGGAAATTTTTCTGGCTCTCTTTTCTTGTGCTATCACTAGGTTATGCATGGTATTCATTTTATGCTCCTTCTAATGATATTAAATGGGAAGCCAACATTACATCTATTGAAGACCTGACCAATAATAGT
>JALEHC010000066.1 GCA_022763215.1 Saprospiraceae bacterium | reverse complement strand
TAATGATCCAACTTTAGTTTATTGATTGATAGGAAGTGCTTGTTTGAAGAAGTCTGCTGCTTTCGCAGAAAACAAAAGCGCCGATTTTCACCTTAGAGGGGCAGGAAGTTAATCCATACCGCCATTTTCTGCTTCTAATTCTTTAAAATACGCGATCACTTTTTCTTTAAGCATGGCCTCTTGGTCTTCCAAACCACGAGCAGGTACTTTTTTCACCTGTTCCCAGTGGGGCCAACCGTCAGCATCTCTTCCTCTGAAGGTGTAGTACCCTTCATAACTCAATAAACGACAAACTGCAATGTGCATCAAATCCTGTTTTTCCTCTTTCGAAAATTCAGTTTGCCACCTGCCCAGTTCCTGTATGCCTATTAGAAAAAGAATCGCATTTAAATCTGGAAGTTGATCCTTCCCAAAGCGTTTTTTTACTAAATGCCGAACTCTTAACCATTCAAAATCTAATTCCCACGTTTCCTTCATCATACTTCTTTTGAATAGAAATTACCAGAGCAAAACAAACCATCCTCAATTTGATGCGGATTTCAATTTACTCACAAAGATAAAAAATGATTCCACAACTTAGTGTAAAAAATACATCAAGCAAATTAAGTATTTTGTCTTGCCTCAATTAAAAATATTATTCCTTTTTTTCACAGTAATTAAACTGAGATTCGGATTCGAACTACCCCAACTCTATTCTTCACGTATCATAGCAGGTACTCGAACCGCCCGCAAAGCTGGTGGAATAGACGCCAATAATCCGATCAGTACCACGGTTACTCCAACCACCACAAAATCAATAATCCGGATACTAATAGGATATGCTTCTACGACAAAATCGCCCGGTACACCAATAATCCCGAAGTTTTTCTGCAAATAATAAGTGCCAACTGCAATCACAAAGCCAGCTACAAGGCCAAGTACACAAAGCAACAAGCCTTCCATCAGAAAAATATTCCGAATCGTCCTATTAACAGCTCCCATTGACTTTAGAATCGCAATATCTTTTTTCTTTTCTAAAACGATCATCCATAGGGCACCTACCATATTCAGTGCAACCATCAACACCATCAAACTGATAATAGCATAACTAAGCCATTTTTCCATGTACATCAGTTTCATGAATGCTTCTTGTTGCTGGTAGCGGTTTTTGACAATAAAGTCAGGCCCCATTATTGCTTGTATCTCGTCTTTTACTTGTGGAATATCATAGCCGGGAGCGAGTTTGAGTTCGATGGCACTAATTTCATTATCAACCGCTAATAATTCTTGTACAAATTCCAGATTGGTTAGTATGTACTCATTATCATAGTCTGTCTGAACAATGAAAGTCCCAGCTGGATAAAGATACTTAGTTCGGAAAGGCTTACTCCGAAACAATCCGGCCGATTGTTTCCGCTTAAGCATATATACATTGATGGAAGTAAAAAGGTCATCGACATTGACACTAAGCTTGTTCCGCATTCCAAGGCCGAGTACCGCCATGGAGCGATCTTCATCCCTAAGTTGGTACTTACCTTCTCTGATGGTAGAGTCTATTCCAGTAACTCCTTTAAAATATTCATCAACTCCTTTTATGGTACCAAACTCCTGCTTGTCATCTTTTACAAAAAAGGCTGTTTCTTCCAGTGTTTTGGATAACATGTCGACACCATCCATCTGGTAAAGCTTCAATATTTTGCTACTGTCAACCTCAAAGGTTTTTCCACTGGCAGGAGTAATCTGGATATCAGGATTAAAATTACTGTACATCGCAGTAATAAGATCTTCAAACCCATTGAAAACGGAGAGTACCAGCACTAATGCTGCTGTACCAATCGAGATACCCAAAACCGCAATACCGGTGATGATATTAATAGCATTCGTTGAACGCTTCCCGAACAGATACCGCCTTGCAATGCGTAATGCTAAATTCATAAGCAGTATGGGCTTTTATTCTTTTGCGCATTCTTGACGCAAACGCCCAAAAATAAGTATTGTTTTCTGTTTTGCTTGAAAGGCGTTGCTATTTTATGAGACTTTTAAGGCTTGGACTTTGCCTTTTTCCGCTTTTCCAGGTTTTTCGCTCCTGACTCAGGGCAAATCTGTAGCTGTATTTTTCGCAATAGCGTCATAAATAGCCGTTTGAATGCGTGGCCGAATGTCCATTCTCCCCAATTTGTAATTATTCATACTAGGATAAGTACGATTGGAAAGAAAAATATAAACCAAATCATGTTCAGGGTCTACCCAAACTGCCGTCCCCGTAAATCCTAAATGTCCGAAAGTACGAACAGATGCTTTGCTCGACAGATTTGCTCCGCGTTGATCATCCAATTCCAGCATATCAAAGCCAATCGCTCTGCGACTTGACCGCTGGTGACGCTGGGTAAAAAGTCGAATAGTCTCCGGCTCAAAATATTGATGCCCTCCATATTGCCCCTTTTGTAGCAAACACTGCATCAGTACAGCCAGATCCGTAGCATCTGAAAACAAACCAGCATGACCACTAACACCACCTAACATAGCCGCACCCATATCGTGTACATAACCTTTGATTTCTTGCTTTCTAAAATATTGATCTTTTTCAGTAGGGAGCACCCGATCTAGGTTTTCATATTTTTCCCACGGATTGTAGGTCATTGTACGTAAGCCCAATGGTTTATAAAATCGTTCTTCCACATAACGATCTAGTGTTTGCCCTGTTTTTTCTTGTACTAAATCAGCTATCATATAAAAGCCCAGATCGCTATACCGGTAAGACTTCACGGGCCTAAGTTCTGAACGGATTATTTGTTGTTTGACACTATCGGCCCAATCCTGGCGAAGAAATAAACGCTCTGTAATCGGAATTTGATAAGCTTGTTGTGGCTGGCGTTTATAGTATTTCCAATTAGGGCGCACCCAGCGGCGACGTCCTGTAAGCGTCTGTTTGTAAAAGGGTATCCAGGCCATTAGCCCGGCATGATGTGCCATAATATCCTGAATGACGAGACCAGATTTATTACTCCCCAATAGCTCAGGCAAATGCATCCCCAAGGAATCTTCAATAGTAATCAGTCCGCTATCATTCAAATCCATCACAGCTACGGTGCTTGCTGCAATTTTTGTAATTGAGGCCAAATCAAAGATATCATCCTTCTCTACTTTTTTTTTACGAGCGTAAGTATGGTAGCCAAAAGCCTTGTGGTATACGATTCTGCCAGATTTAGCGACCAAAACCACACAGCCAGGCGTCGCACGCGAATCGACTGCTCCCAGCGCAATGCTATCAATTCGCAAAAGCGAATCAGACAGCATACCTACTTGTTCTGGTAGGGCGAAGCCCAGTCGATAGTTTTTGCGTGTACGCTCGCCCATATTGAATCGGCTTTTGGCGGAAGCCGTAACCGGAAGACGTCCCTGAATGGCAATGGCGCCAAACAGCGCCTGCGCCGCTACATCCTGAGTCATTTCATTTTCTTCATAAGCTTCCAGCACCCAGGGGATGTCGTCAAAATGCTTAAGTGCATAAGGGGTACCAAATACCACCAATACGACTTTGGTTTGTTTGTTGAGTACCTGTATCAACTGCTTCATATTTGCCGTAAGGCCATAAGCTTTGCTACTGTAACTGCTCATATCATGCAAACTCACCACCACGACATCTTTTGCCGCTAATTTATTGACTAGCTCCTGCTGACGATTAGTACTTAGTTTTTTGGGTGCTTGGAAGTGTTCCACTTTTGCATAATTGTCGAGTCGCTCTTGGAAATGCGTTTTGCTGGACGCGCCCAGGCTTAGGCTTGCCATTTCAAGATTTGCGATCTCAGAAAATGGTAACAACTGATCCGGATTACGCACCAGCGTAATGGCATGCTCAATCAATTCCTGCTTAAGTGCTTTGGTACGTGGGCTATTCAGTTTTTTGCGGACCTCCTCTCCATTGACTGGCTCCATTTGGTGCAAACCTAGTCGATACTTAGCACTCAGAATCTTCTTGACGCTTATTTCGATTTGATCCCAATTCAATTTTCCAGCGCGGATATAAGCTTTAATCTCTTTGATGGCAGCTTCGATATTTTCCGGCAGCACCAGTACATCATTTCCTGCCAGTAGCGCCTCAGCTTCCACTTGTCCTGGCTCAAAATGCTTGGTTACGCCCTTCATTTCAAGCGCATCGGTAAAAATCAGACCTTTAAAACCAAGTCCTTCTTTCAGTAAACGAGTTACCGTATTGTAAGACAAAGTCGTTGGTCGATTCTTTCGTTCATCAAAAGTCGGCACATTCAGGTGAGCCACCATGACACTCCCCACGCCATGCTGTACGAGCGTACGAAAAGGGTACAGTTCGATGCTATCGAGGCGATCATAATCGTGCGTAATAACCGGTAAATCGAGGTGAGAATCGACATCGGTATCGCCATGACCAGGAAAGTGTTTGGCGCAAGCCATCACCCCATTATCTTGCATCCCTTTCATGTACATATAACTTTTAACCGTCACATTGTATCGGTCTTCGCCAAATGACCGGGTATTGATCACCGGATTCGCAGGATTGTTATTGATATCCGCAACGGGAGCAAAATTAACGTGTACCCCTACCCTTTTCATCTGGTCGGCAATTTCTGCTCCCATTTTGTAGATCAGGCGATTGTCTTGTATTGCTCCCAGCATAAGCTGTCGAGGAAAAGAGATGGTCGTATTTTTCATGCGCATGCCCAGCCCCCATTCGCCATCAATAGCGATCATGAGTGGCACATCAGACATCGCCTGGTATTCGTTGATTAGTTCGATTTGCTTTTCAGGAGTCCCCTGAAAGAAGCACATGCTACCAATTTTATACTTCCGGATTTGCGCTTTGACCATATTGATATGAGCAGCGCCGAGATCAGAATGTGCTCGAATCATAAACAATTGTCCGAAGCGTTCATCATCAGATAGTTGGTTGTAGACCGAGTCTACCCACTGGGTTTCTTCGGCTGTCGCCAAAACATTAGGATCGAGCGGATCAGACTGCGTCACCAGGCCAAGGCTCAGGAAGATGCAGGCTAAAAAACTGAGGTTCAACAAATACTTCGTCACTTCTATCAGGTTTAAATCTGTGGGTTGCTTTTGGCTGATTAGCCAGACCACCACTTTTTTCAGAATCTAAGTGGAATATATAATAAAGGTAGGATTTTTACTAATGCATTTTGGGTGTGGGTGGGAAAGAATCAATTGACTAAAACCTTTACCCCTTATTCCAGCTTAGCTCACCTCGAGCTGAGTTAGCCAATTTACAATTGAGTAAACCAATAATAATCGATTGGGGCAAGGCTTTGCTTTTCCTTTTCTAAATCAATCTGTTTATTGTTCACCAGCTTTTTAAATAGCTTTAAAAACTGAATATGCTTTTTCTTGATGGTAGCATTCAAATTTTTCTGTTTATCGATATACCTTCTTAGAGAATCAATATTTTGAGTGAGTACCGAATCATCTCTTTGTTTTAGCATATAATCTGTCTTTAAAGACAGTTTGTCGCATCCTGTTTTGAAAAAGGCATCTGTATAATAGTAATCGGAATTTCTAAATACGGTAACTAGTTGTTCGCTTTGTTTGTAATTTTTGGCAAAAAATGCCATCTGCGCTTCAATAAAACTTACTCTAGCTTCCAAGGCTTTAGAACTTCCCTTTTTTGCCAGTTGTTTCATCTGCTCCAGAAACCGCTGAGCTTCCTCATGTTTCTGCGCAATGATGGAAGCACCGATGGCAATCTTGAACAATTGATAGTTCACTTCTCCAGTAGGTAATACCGCCTGTTCCTCCAAAATATGGGATGTCATATCTAACAACTTAGGAGCGAAAACTAACTCATGATTGTTGACTTTAAAAATCAAGAAATTGACTACCAGAGTGAGTACCTCTGTTCTGATTTGATTCCCTTCATCAGCCTTATTTTTATCTAAAAGCTTAGAAAGCTTGTAAAAGGACGTTTCATCTTTTCCCGTGAGTACCTGATATGCCAAGTCATAAGCTTGAACTTGAACTCTTTTTGATTGCTTTAAAATGGGCTCGAGTTGTTCATACCATACAGCATAATCAGGAAAAACGCCCAGTATATTGTTGCGATTGGCTTTTTCGCATAAAATGCGCATTTGATGTAAGCAAAAATAATCGAGTATAGCCGTTTGCATTTGCTCTAACACCTCCTGCCCTTTTACGTCGCGATTTTTTTTATTGATATCTACTTTGGTTTCAGAGAATAAACATTCCATTAGGAAGTGCTCTGCGTCATAATCCGCTTTTGCCTCAACTATCTTTTGTAAGTCCTTCTTGACGCTGGATGCGTTGCGATTCATCTCTTTTGATAACAGCCATTTGTGTAGATAGGCTTCATTAACAGAAGGTGCCACCTCTATTGATCGAAACCGCAAATATTCCAGCGTAGGTATTAGTAATCGACTTTTTATCCGATTTCGCTCGGCTGTTTTTTCTTTTGCCAAGACTTTCGATATGATTTGATCTTCGGTCAAAGACCTATTCTCGCAAATGAGCGTAGATATCTTTTTTAGTTTTTTGATGTCTTTTGGCCCAACTTTCAGACTCGGCATCTGGACAAACCAGCGTAAATCCTGATGTTGTTCCTCATCTAACTTATGTAAAATTTCAAATAGTTTACTAACGGTCATTGTGCTGTTCTATGTTGAGTTGCATTGGCTACTCTTTCGAGTATGCATCAAATGAGAGGTACTCTTTTCGCTTTTTTCTTAATCTATCAAACAATAAAGTACATAAAATGATCGATTTCTCGAAGCTTGAATGTAAGGCTAAACGCCCTGCCAGTCTGTGATTGCGCTCTGTAAAGGGATAGAAATTTTGGATTTTTCGGAAAAATGTTCCTAAAAAATCGGACGTCTTCTTTATAGATTGTGTGTAGAAACATTGTGCTAGTACCCAAAACCAAATTGGAGATTTGTACAATCTTTGTGCTATAATTTTTGGACTATTCTTCGCAGGATAGTCCTTTTTTATTGTACTTAAGCAGTCAGCATTTGCTGGCCCAGTCTGCCAAAAGGCGTAAAGGCAAAACATGGGCGGTACACTTTCGTGTAAACAAAACAGCCTGAGCAACAAATGTCGCCCAGGCTGTCTGGTTTTGATATGATAGATCCTTTATAGTCTTAAATTATGGTCGGTAAAATACAGTAGATTTTGGCAAATGCAGTGTCAAGATTTGATTAGGCATCAAGCTCGTCATTTTGAGATTGTTCCAAATCATAATGTCCTTTACAGAGCAATTGCTTAATGCAGCCAACGACTCAAGGCTGTCGCCTGGGCGAACCACATGGCGACTTTTGAACGCACCTTTAATCTGAAGTGCAGACTGCGTATTCTTTGATTTCTTGTCCAGAAATGCTTGGAATTGTTCTGCTGTAGAAGCAGGGAGTACCAAAACATGTCCTTTACTACTTTGAGGAATCACTCCTGCTAAGTAGCCAGGGTTGAGTGGCTCCAAATCCCAAGGCTTCATGCCTACTGCGTAAGCAATTTCGTCGAAGCTCATATACTGATATACGCGAAATGCACGAACATCTTTGAAGTTATAAGAGCCATAACGTGGTTCCAAATCGTGAAAATTGTAGTAGTTACCTACATAAGAAGCAGCGATAAAACGCGGGATATAGTTCTGTGTTTCTCTTGGAAGAAACTTTTGCAAATCCCAGAAGTTTTTACAGCCTGCCTGGCGAATCGCCTTATTTACACGCCCTGGACCGCAATTGTAAGCCGCAAGCACTAAAGACCAGTCACCAAACTGATCATAAAGCGTTGCCAACATTTTAGCTGCAGCCTCCGAAGACTTATAAGGGTCATGACGTTCGTCTACGTACTGATTGATGCTCAATCCGTACTGACGTGCAGTTGCAGGAATGAACTGCCACAAACCGGCAGCACCTACAGCCGACTCAGCGGACGGGCGCAGTCTAGATTCAATCATCGACAGATATTTCATTTCTGCCGGCACATTATAAGCCTGGAGGTAGTGTTCGAAGATCGGGAAGTACAAGTAAGAACGGCCCAGAATCTTTTCAGTTCCTTTGTAGCCGTTAGTCACATAGCTCTTAATCGAGCTTTTTACTTCATGCGTGTACTTCGCATCGAATGGTATGTCAATATTGTCAATACGACTGATAATATCTTCGTCGGTATGAGCAGACCATCGCCTGCTGTTGTCGTCGTCCAATAATAAGGACGCAGACGGGTTAGCCGACACGGTCGTTCCGACCATGAGGGCAATAATTGTCCATGGGAATTTCATAACAAACTAGAGTTTAACTGTTTTCATTCCGCTAAATGCGGAATTTGATTTCAAAAAATAGTAACCAAAAAGCTTGTTCAGGGCTTCGTGGCAGTTACTATTCTGGGGTGTTCAAACTTGGCTGAGATACTTCTAAATCAGCCTTTTAGTGTGTAAATGTTCTATTAATTATGGATGTTTTGGATAAAAATAACAGCAGGTGTTCAAGCTGCTGTTCCTTTAAAAGGATCTATTTGCTTTTAATTTCTGAGGACAAAGCTATACGCTTTTCCAAAAAAAGTCAAAGATTTTGGGTTGGAGGTACCATTTTGGGGGTAGAACCCCCTCTTCATTCGATGCATGTTACATTTTTCACATTTGCTTTTTAGCCAAATTTTAATGCTTCCGTAACGACATACCTATTGACTAAGAATAATTATACCTGATTTATGGTAGTTGACAGAATTTTATCCTGCCTCTCATTTATTGCCTGATTAACGAACCTAAAAATGTTAAAATTTTGTTAAAAAAATGATGAGATTTCGATTTCTATGCCTCAAAATGCACTATTTATAGTTTTACTTCTCCAC
>JALEHC010000437.1 GCA_022763215.1 Saprospiraceae bacterium | reverse complement strand
GTTGCTGATTGATGCGCTTCAACAAGAACTTCAGATGCCGAAAGGGGCAAAAGTGCTTGATTTGGCTTGTGGACGTGGCCGACATGCGATTTATCTGGCCAGGAAAGGATTTGAAGTTACAGGGGTCGACTTATCGCCACAGAGCATAAACTATGCTGCTCAGTACGAACAGGAAAACCTGAGTTTCTATATCATGGATATGCGTCAGCCCTTCCGGATTAATTATTTTGATTATACCTTTAATTTCTTTACCAGTTTCGGTTATTTTGCTTCTGAAAAAGACCATTTGAAAGCACTACAAAGTGTACAGGCCGGCCTGCGAAAAAATGGCATGTTTGTATTGGATTATTTCAATAGCCGTTTGATTCGGAAAAAGATTGTGGAGCAAGAACAAAAACAGATTCAAGGCATTCAATTTGATATTCGTAAAGAGATTAAACATCAAGCCATTCATAAAACTATTCAGATTCAGGATAGAGAAGCGGCATTTCAAATCACCGAACGAGTAAAACTATTCGAATTGGTCGACTTTGAGCATTTGTTTGAGCAATCTGGGCTGCAACTAAAAAAAGTATTTGGTAATTATCAACTCGATGCATTTGAGCCAGATGTAAGTCCGCGGTTGATTTTGATAGCGCAAAAACGATGATGGAAACGATTTTACAACTCGATGAGCAGTTATTTTTTATCATAAACAACGATTGGCACAATCCTTTCCTTGATGCGATTATGCCTTATTGGCGGGAAAAAACGACCTGGATTCCTTTGTACATAGCTCTTGCTGCTTTCGTCATTTACCGTTTCCGGGTAAAAGGTTTATATTTCATTTTGGCTGTAGCCCTAACTGTAGGTGTAGCCGATACCGTTAGTAGCAAATTAATCAAAAAGACCGTTAAACGGGTTCGCCCTTGCAACGATACCGAAATAAAAGCGCAGGTAGATTTATTGGTAGGCTGCGGAGGTGGATACAGTTTTACTTCTTCACATGCAACTAATCATTTTGCGGTAGCAGTATTTATTATCAATACATTGGGGCTATTATTTCGAAGAATTCGTTGGCCATTTTTAATCTGGGCAGCAACGATTGCCTTGGGGCAAGTATATGTCGGAGTCCATTATCCAATTGATATTACGGTTGGAGCCATTATCGGGAGTCTGATCGGATGGGGAATCGCTAAGGGGTACAATGCATTTCCTCGATTTCGCTTAGAACTATATTCACAAGCTTAAACAGATTTATGTCGATTTTTGACTATATACTTTTATTTGGAAGTGTTTTATTAGGTGGCGCAGCCGTATTTATATTTGAATGGCGAGGCGGTCGCAGTCTCAAACTTGTCCTATCATTTAGTGGTGCTTATATATTGGGTATCACTGTTTTGCACCTGATGCCAGGCGTATTTTCATCAGAGTTTCAAAATCTGGAATACTTTGTATTGCTTGGATTTGTAATCCAGCTAATGGTAGACCAATTGTCACAGGGCGTTGAACATGGCCACATTCATGTTCATGAATCTTCCAAATGGGCTTTGGCAATCCAAGTCATGCTGGGCCTTTGCATACATGCCTATCTGGAAGGTTTACCGTTGAGTGAGTATGAATTTTTTCATGCCCATCACCATGCAGATGAGCACAATCACAATCATTTGCTTTGGGGGGTTGTCATTCACAAATTACCGGCAGCATTTGCTTTGGGGCTTTTACTGCGGGAAGCAGGTTTTAAGCAAAGCCGCATTGCCTTATTCCTTATAATTTTTGCATCCATGTCGCCGCTAGGCGCATACACCACTACCCTATTGGGCAATAATCTGAAATTGCTTTCGCAAATGGTGGCCATTGTGGTAGGCTCATTTTTGCATATAGCGACCACCATAATATTTGAGGCTGATGAAAATAAGCAGCATCGAATTTCTTGGCCTAAGATTATGGCAATTGCAGTCGGATTAGGCATTTCCATGCTGACCACACATTGACAGAATTAACATTTAATGTTAAAATGACGTTCGATTTAAAGTTTGGCTAAATTTCATTTAACAAAATCTTAATTGTTAGCGAAAATTCACTATTTTGGCCATTGTCAAAAAGACAAATTTTATTATACGAATAGATCGGACAATTAGCATGAAATTTGCACAGAAAGTAAAACTTCTGAATATTATTCTATTTTTCATTTCTAACTGTCGATGCAGACATGTTTATCCTTTTCGCAGTCTGACCTATTCCGCTCAGTATCAACAATTTCAAAAAACTTGTTTTTTTCAATACATGCTTATTTGATCCAGTGGATGAAATAAGCTGATGTTAATACACTCTAATTGACGGTTATGAAAAAATTGTTTTACTCGATAGCATTACTAGCCTGCTTGTTTGGCTTTCGCCAAATCGGACACACCCAGACAACCCTTCGCGGCGTAGTTTTGGATGCAGCCAATAAGGACCCTATCATTGGAGCTAACGTGGTAATTAAAGGTGCCGAAACGCTTGGTACGATCACAGATTGGGATGGTTCTTTTGAATTAAAAGTGGAACAAACGATTCCACTTACACTTACCATTACTTATGTGGGATACATCGCTCAAGATGTTGAAGTAGCTGATGACAGCCGCATTCAAATTCTTTTACAAGAAGATGCCATTATCCTGGATGATGTAACGGTAACGGGAAGCCGAATTGCTGACAAGCAAAAAGAATCTCCATTAACGATTGAGTCAATGGATATTATCGCCATCAAAGAAACGCCAGCTGCTGATTTTTATGATGGCCTAGGTTCTTTGAAAGGCGTTGACCTTACCGCAGCCAGTATCGGTTTCAAAGTAGTAAACACGCGTGGTTTTAATAGTACCAGCCCAGTTCGCTCACTTCAGATTATCGACGGAGTCGATAACCAAGCACCTGGTTTGAACTTCTCGTTGGGTAACTTCTTGGGGACTTCAGAATTGGATGTCAAAAAGGTGGAACTGGTCGTAGGTGCATCTTCTGCATTTTATGGCCCTAACGCTTTTAATGGCGTTATCAGTATGGAGACTAAAGACCCATTCTTTCAGCAAGGGCTTTCTGCTATGGTGAAAGCCGGAGAAAGAAATTTATTGAAAACTGCAATTCGCTGGGCGGATGCCTTCCAAAACAAGGAGGGCAAGGACTTCATCGCTTATAAGCTTAATTTTGAATACCTGAGAGCCGACGACTGGGAAGCAGAAAACTATAATCCTGTAGACGAATCTCGCGTAAGCGCAAATAATCCCGGCCGCTTTGATGCTGTCAATATCTATGGAGATGAATACCAGTCAAGGAATGACTTTTCTGATGGTGGATTGGCAGAACCACAAAACGCTGGTTTGGGCGTTTGGTATAGAACAGGCTACCGCGAAATTGATTTGGTAGACTACGATACTCGTAACTTAAAAGCCAATGCAGCCATTCATTTACGCACCAAGCCAGATGACGGTTTGTTGTCACCTGAACTAATTGTTTCTTCTAGTTTTGGTTCTGGAACAACCGTTTATCAGGGCGACAACCGCTTTAGCTTAAGAAATATTACATTCCTACAGAATAAAATTGAATTCAGAAAACTGAATAAGTTCTTCATAAGAGCTTATACGACAACTACTTCTGCAGGTGATTCGTACGATCCATATTTTACAGCACTTGAGCTACAGGAACGTGCAAAAGATGATGGCGAATGGTCAAGAAATTACAATGAATACTGGTTGGATGAAATAAACGAAAGGATGCTCGAAAATGGTTATCCTCTGCCTTCTGTAGAAATCATTGATGGACAAATTGTGGTGACCTTTGATGCAGATGGTGCCAGACAATGGCTGGTTGACAACAATGATTTATTAACTCAATGGCATACTGAAACGGAGGAATTTGCCAATACAGCAGTATTAGGTACTTCTCAGGCAGTTCCATTTTTTGTACCAGGTACAGAGCGATTCCAGCAGGAATTTGAGAATATCTCTGGTTCTTTACGAACGGAAGGTGGTACAGGATTTTTTGATAATTCATCCTTGTATCATGTACATGGAGAATACATCTTCACCCCTACCTGGACTAATAAAATTACGGTAGGTGCGAATGCTCGTTTGTATACGCCGGAGTCAAGAGGAACTGTATTCTCGGATAGTATTTCTAATATTACCAACTTTGAGTTTGGTACTTATGCTGGTATCGAAAAATCTATTTTCGACAATAAGGTAAAACTTCAAGGTGCCATCCGAGCAGATAAAAATGAAAATTATGACTGGTTATTCTCGCCAGCACTGTCTATTGTATATACGCCTTCTAAAGACAATTTCTTCCGTTTATCTTATTCTTCGGCTATTCGTAATCCAACTTTAACGGATCAATTCCTTTTCTTGAATGTAGGTAGAGCTATTCTTTCTGGAAACTTAAATGGGGTGGATGATTTAGTAACTGTAGAATCAGTCGATGATTGGCGAACCGATCTACAGCTATCTAGATTGGATACCTTTAGTATTGATCCGGTACGACCTGAGCAAGTTCGTACTTTTGAAGCAGGTT
>JALEHC010000436.1 GCA_022763215.1 Saprospiraceae bacterium | reverse complement strand
GACGGAGGCGGAGCAGTATTGCTTGAGCCAGCAGAAGAAGGGGTTGGAATTATAGATTCTTTGCACAAAAGTGATGGCTCCGGTGCACAGTATTTGCACCAAAAAGCGGGAGGTAGTCGTTATCCGGCTACAGCCGAAACGGTAGCTGCACGAGAGCACTTTGCGTTCCAGAATGGGCGTCCGGTATTTAAAGCAGCCGTTTCTGGTATGTCGGACGTTGTGACGAAAGTCATGAACCGCAATAATTTGTCAGCAGACGATATCAGTTGGATGGTTCCGCATCAGGCCAATAAGCGCATCATTGAAACAGTGGCCAAAATGGCTGATTTTCCGATGGAAAAGGTGATGATGAACATCCAAAAATATGGAAATACAACGGCAGGAACCCTACCACTCTGCTTACATGATTATGAAAGTCAGCTCAAAAAAGGCGATAATCTTATTCTCACTGCATTTGGTGGTGGGTTTACTTGGGGTGCGATATACCTAAAGTGGGCATATTAAGCCTTATCGGCTCAAGCTGAAAGTAAAACCTCTGTTTGTCAATAGATAAACAGAGGTTTGTTATTTTTATTGGTGAACAATTGATTTGTGGAGGCGTAATGGTTTAAGATGATCGTGAAAACAGGAAAGAAAAGGGTGATAATATGGCCAATTTTAAGGCTAAAGACTTCAGGGGTTTTCCAAATACCAATTTTTCCTATCTTTGCAACGCTTTTTAATTGATTCATTTAATCTAAATGAAAGATGGCATCAACGTCTGATATTCGTAATGGTATGTGCATCGAACACAACCACGATATTTTCAAAATTGTTGAATTTCAACATGTAAAGCCGGGTAAAGGAGCAGCATTTGTAAGAACGAAGCTGAAGAGCCTTACCACAGGCCGTGTATTGGATAATACATTCCCGGCAGGCCACAAAATCAAGGAAGTACGAGTTCGTAATTATAAATTCCAGTACTTGTACAAAGATGATATGGGTTACCACTTCATGAATAATGAAACCTTCGAACAAGTTTCACTGGAGGAGAAGTTTTTGGATCGCCCTGATTTGCTTCAGGAAAGCCAAGAAGTAACGATTCTTTTCCACGATGAAAAAAATATTCCATTGACGCTCGACATGCCTCCTTCTATAGAGATGGAAGTCACTTACACTGAACCAGGTGTCAAAGGAGATACAGCCACTAACTCACTAAAACCTGCTACTGTTGATACAGGTGCAGAGGTAAGAGTACCCCTTTTCATTAATATAGGTGATAAAATTCGCGTGGATACGTCGAATGGATCTTATATGGAACGCATCAAACAGTAAATTATGACTTTTAAAGAAATTCAGGAACTCATCAAATTGGTCAACCGATCGAACCTGACCGAATTCAAAATGAAAGACAATGAATTCGAGATTTCGATCAAAACCAACAAATCTGACAAGAAAAAAACCGTTGTTCAGCAAGTTCCCGCGGTTCCTTCTCAGCAGCCAATGATGCCAATACCACCGGTACAACAACCAATGGTAACGCCACCAGCTGCCAGCCAACCGCCAGCTGCGCAACCAGAACCTGCCAACGAAAAAGCAGGTGCTAAAGATGCTAATGACCAAGCTGATGAGTCCAAATATAAGGCGATCAAATCGCCTATCGTAGGTACATTCTATCGCTCCGCTTCACCCGAAAAGCCTGCATACGCAAAAGTAGGTGATACCGTAGAAGCTGGTCAGGTAGTTTGTATTGTAGAAGCCATGAAGCTATTCAACGAAATTGAATCCGAAATTAGTGGTAAGATCGTTAAAGTGATGGTTGAGGATGCACAGCCAGTAGAATACGATCAGGTATTATTCCTGGTTGATCCTAGCTAATTGCTCCACTATTGATTCGTTTGTACTTTTTAGAAACTATTTTCTGAAGCAGAACTCCTTTTATCTGTTCTGTTGCAGGAATAAATAGCTTCAACTTATGTTTAAAAAAATACTCATAGCCAATAGAGGCGAAATAGCCCTTCGTATCATCAGAACTTGTCGCGAGATGGGTATCAAAACGGTAGCGGTTTATTCTACTGCCGACCGGGAAAGTCTGCACGTTCGATTTGCAGATGAAGCAGTTTGTATCGGTCCGGCTTCCTCTACAGATTCTTACCTCAACATCCCAACCATTATGGCGGCTGTTGAAATTACAAATGCAGATGCAGTACACCCTGGTTACGGCTTCCTTGCGGAAAATGCTGACTTTGCAGAGGTTTGTGCAGAATATGGGATCAAGTTTATCGGTCCTACTCCTGAGCAAATTCGCAAAATGGGTGATAAAATCACAGCCAAAGATACCATGATCAAAGCGGGTGTCCCGGTAGTTCCTGGTTCTGATGGTTTGTTGAAAGATGTAAAGCATGGCCTCACCATGGCAGAAGAAATCGGCTACCCGGTTATCTTGAAAGCAACTGCTGGTGGTGGTGGTAAAGGTATGCGTATCGTTTGGGGGCCAGAAGAGTTTGAAGATGCATGGACAAAGGCTCGCCAAGAAGCAAAAGCTTCTTTCTCGAATGATGGTATTTATGTCGAGAAATTTATTGAAGAACCACGCCACATCGAATTCCAGATTGCTGGTGACCAATATGGCAAGGTAATCCACCTTTCTGAAAGAGATTGTTCTATTCAGCGTCGCCACCAAAAATTGGTAGAAGAGTGTCCTTCTCCTTTTATGACTGATGAACTTCGAAAAAAGATGGGTGATGCTTCTGTACTTGCAGGTGAAGCCATCAAATATGAAGGCGTTGGTACCGTAGAGTTTCTGGTAGACAAATACCGAAATTTCTATTTCATGGAAATGAATACGCGTATCCAGGTAGAGCACCCGGTTACAGAGGAAGTAATTGATCACGACTTGATCAAGGAACAAATCAAAATCGCTGCTGGTGATCGTATCAATGGCGACAATTATATTCCTACAGCTCACGCGATCGAATGCCGGATCAATGCAGAAGACCCATTCAATGGGTTCCGCCCAAGCCCTGGTAAGATTACTTCTTTCCACAGCTCAAAAGGGCATGGTGTACGTGTAGATACACATGTGTACGCAGGCTACACGATACCGCCTTACTACGATTCAATGGTTGCAAAACTTATTTGTCGTGCTCCAACTCGTGAAGAATGTATCACTAAAATGGAGCGTGCACTTGATGAATTTATCATTGAAGGTGTAAAAACAACGGTTCCTTTCCACCAAAGATTAATGAAAGACCCAAGTTTCCGAGAAGGTAATTTCCATACCGGATTCCTAAATACTTTCAATCTGGAAGAAGGAGAAGAAGACAAGAAAAAGAAAAAATAACTTTTGTTGGGACGCAAAGCTGATCGGAAATATCCTGTCAACATTGCGTCCCACTATACAATTTACTTTCCGCCGTCTACTTCATTAATAAAGTCAATCACTCCGGTGAAGTAGTTATCCGCATCATCATACATAGCCCAGTGCGCTCCATTTGGGCAGTAATGATACTTCCCATTCGGCAATTTTCCTGCCATCATTTCCATATAAGAAGGGTCCATAGTATCATACTCAGCTCCAACGGAAAGTGTTGGAATATTGATTTTTGCTAAGTCTTCTGTACGATCCCAATATTTGAGGGTGGCATCTCCGACTACACCAAATTCGCTCGGCCCTTGCATCATTAAGTAAATGTCGAAATTTAGATTTCCCAAAGAACGAGTTATCGGTTCTGGCCATTCCTCCAGTGGCATCCTCAATACATGCTTAGGGTAATAATGGGTTTCTACTAATTCCAGATAGCGAGGCGAGGTATAATCACCAGCAGCTTCCAGATCACGAATTTCCTGCAACGCATCTGCCGGAAGGCCAGGCGCCAATTTTTCTTCTGCATATTTTACATAAGCAGGAATCGACGACATCATGTTGCTAATGATCAAGCCTTTCATATTTTGCTGGTACTTAAGCGCATACTCAATACCGAGAATACCTCCCCAAGAATGCCCCAATAAGTAAAAATTGTCTTTATTCAATCCCAGTGCTTTGCGTACCTGCTCCACTTCTTCCACGAATCGGGGAATATTCCATAGCGCAGTATCACTTGGCTGATCACTATACTTCGATCCCAACTGGTCATAATAATAGTATTGAATGCCTTCCTCTGGAAAATAACTGTCAAATACTTCAAAATATTCGTGCGTAGCACCTGGACCACCGTGCACTAGTAGTACTTTTTTGGTTGGATTGTTACCAACTCGCTTGGTCCATACATTGAATTCCCCGGAAGGGGTACTGATCGGAATCATTTGCACACCACCACTAACTTCATCAGACCGACCTTCAGAGTCGTGGTATTCGGACAGGCTAGGCTTACTGTTATCTGCCGCTTTCGCGGAATTCGCCTCAGATTCAGAAGAAGTAGGCGTACAACTCCAAAGGAGACTAAGGATAAGAACGAATGAGCTAAATTTTTTCATAAATGTTAGGTTTTGTTGGATAGAAATTGGTTGAAGGGGCCTGATGTAAAATACGTTTTTCCATTAAATGTTGAAAAGGAAGCATGCTTCGAAGTGATTCGCAAGTTTACCTAAACCTATTCAAGGATAGTGCAAAGAAGCCTTTTTGATAAAATAGTGTTAATCGAAAGCAAATAATGAGGCCAACTTTGCCGACCTTTGCAGCGTTTTGTAGGTTTGGAATAATTTTTAATCAAACAATCGTACATGCGGAGCTTTTGGCGTCTCATTGGTTACATTCGAAATTATAAGCTATTCATCAGCCTGAATATCTTTAGTAATGTCATGACAGCTGTATTCACAGCTTTGAGTATCCCATTGCTCGTTCCTTTCCTCGAAATTTTGTTTGAGCAAACCGAATTGGTTACCCAGGGACCAGAACAAATAGGGGGCATAGATGATCTTTCGCTTTACCTTAGCTATCAGATCAGCCAATTGATCACGAATGAAGGGAAAGAAGCTGCACTGGTATATGTCTGCGCAGGTATACTATCGATATTTTTCATGAAAAACTTCTTTCGATATTTTTCCCTTTTCTTTATGGCTCCGGTTCGGAATGGGATCGTTCGAGATATACGTCAGCAATTGTTTGATAAAATTTTGATCTTGCCACTCCCCTATTTTTCAGAAGAAAGAAAAGGAGACTTACTATCGCGTATTACGGCTGATGTGCAGGAAGTAGAATCAAGCATCTTGAATGTATTGGAAGCTATTTTCCGTGAACCACTCATCATTATCGGAGCATTAGGCTTTATGCTGTATGTGAGTCCTTCATTGACCGGTTTTGTATTTTTGCTGATTATTTTCACGGCAGTGGTCATCGGTGGTATTGGCCGCAGCTTGAAGAAAAGCTCTGGCCTGGTACAAGAAAAACTCGGTCTGCTCGTTTCGCTTATTGAAGAAGCACTTTCTGGCTTACGTATTATCAAAGGTTTCAATGCAGAACATTATCAGCGCAGCAAATTTGAGCAAGAAAACAATGCTTACCGCTCTATCCTTACCCGCTTACTCTGGCGACGCGACCTTTCTTCACCACTTTCAGAGTTTTTGGGTATTTGCGTGGTAGCTGTTTTGTTGTGGTATGGCTCTCGTCAGGTATTTTCAGGTGAGTTGCAAGCTGCAACTTTTCTGACTTTCATTTTCGCTTTTTACAATGTCATTGATCCAGCCAAATCATTTTCCAAAGCATACTATAATATCCAGAAAGGTATTGCAGCACTCAATCGAATTGAAAATATTTTGGATGCCAAGCTACCATTTGAAGAAAAGCCCAATGCGCTTTCTATTCAAAAAATGGAAGACAAAATTGAGTTTAAAAACCTTTCATTTGCCTACAGGCAAAAAGATGGTAATGTACTCACAGATATCAACCTAACCGTTCCGAAAGGGAAAGTTGTAGCACTCGTCGGCGCATCCGGAGCAGGCAAATCAACGCTTGTTGATCTGCTGCCACGTTTTTACGAAGTAGAACAGGGTGGTGTTTTTATCGACAATAAAAATATTAAAGACCTTAAGCTGCACGATTTGCGCCAGCTAATGGGTATCGTCTCGCAAGAAGCGATTTTGTTTAATGATACCATTTACAATAACATCGTTTTCGGTCTTGAAAATGTTACGCCTGAGCAGGTAGAACAAGCTGCCAGAATCGCCAATGCACACGAATTTATTGTGGCCACAGAGCAAGGGTACCAAACTAATATTGGAGACCGTGGGAATAAGTTGAGCGGAGGCCAGCGCCAGCGGCTCACCATTGCACGTGCCGTACTAAAAAATCCACCAATTCTGATCTTGGATGAAGCCACTTCAGCCCTGGATTCAGAGTCTGAAAAATTGGTGCAAGAGGCTTTATTACAGCTAATGCAAAATCGTACTTCTATTGTTATTGCTCACCGCTTGTCTACGATCCAGCATGCTGATGAAATCGTCGTTATGCGCGCTGGTAAGATAGTCGAACGCGGCACACATGCTCAATTATTGGAAAAAGACGGTGAATATCAGAAACTTGTGGAGTTACAAGCATTTTAAGCTATTGACAACTCACTTTTCAGGTTTTTATTTGATAAAAATGAACCACAGTCCGATAATTCCCGTATTTAACATAAAGACAAGGGTTTAGGGGTGGTGCTTTTGCAGTAGATACTGTATTTTTGTTAATTATGAACACACTTACTTTCGCCCCCAAATGATAAACAAGACAATATGAAGCATTTTTTACTAGTTTTTTCTTTATTCTTAAGCCTGAGCGCTTTCGCGCAAATCACAATCACTTCTGCAACTTTCCCGGAAGCTGGTGACACTTTATTTACAGCAGTTGACAACTTGCCTAGCTCCAGCATCGAAATTACGCCATCTGGTGGAGATCAAAGCTGGGATTACTCTGCACTTCAAGCTCCTTTTACTCGTCAAACACTGGTTTTAAATGCTTCTGAGGGCGACCTCAGCTCGTTTTTTCCGAATGCTGATCTGGTACTAAAAAGCGGCTTGAACGTAGAAACCTACTTCAATACCGATAGTGATGAAGTTAAATTGGTTGGCTATTCTGGTAGTGACCCGATTGGTTTGGGGGTAGAGCTAGCTACTTCCTTTATGCCTGCTTATGTTTCACAAAGAGCGCCACTCGATTTTTTTGATGTCAATCAGCATGAAAGTGCTTTGAATGTAGCTTTTTCAGCAGAAGAAATTCCTGGCGGTATACTCGATAATCTTCCAATTACTCCTGATTCTATTCGTGTACGTGTTGCTATTAATCGACTCGATATGATAGATGCATGGGGCACTATGACCATTCCAGGTGGTATCTATGATGTATTGAGAGAAAAACGTACCGAAATCCGAGAAACTCGTCTTGATGCTAAAGTCGGTTTCTTTGGCTGGCAAGATGTTACGGATATTATTTTGGCGGCAGCCGGAGAATTTGGAGAAATCGCAGAACAGTTGGGTACGGACACGCTAGTAACCTATGAATTCAGAAGTGAAGATTCTAAAGAAGCCATCGCTATTGTAAATATGTCGCCAGACGAGCAGTCGATCACACAAGTCGAATACAAGGCGAATGATATAGTGACTAATGTACAAGATGTCACCAAGCTGAAGCCGGGTGTATATGCTTCGCCTAATCCGGCTATGGCCAATGTGCGATTTGAGTTTTCAAATCTGACACCTGGAAGATATCAACTTAAAATCTTTAATATCCTTGGTGTGGAAGTATGGAGTAATTCCTACAATAACAATGGTACTTTGACTGAAAAGGTCAATATTACTTCGCTTCGTAAGGGTACTTACTTATACAGCCTGATTAGCCCAGAAGGCAAAACACTGACCACCAAACGTCTCATTGTGGTGCGTCCGTAAGCTTTTCTGAAGCAAAATCAAAAAAGGTATATATCTGTAATGGGTGTATACCTTTTTTTATCGGTTAAGATCAATAATTAATCGGCTATTCTGTTAAGATTATCTCAAAAAGTAGGGGTTTGAGGCATTAGGGTGCATCTTTTTATTGTATGGTTCGTCTTTTTAACACAACCAAAAAACAACAATCAATATGAAAAAGTTAAGCCTCCTTATTGCACTTCTGACATGTACTATTGCACTTTCCGCACAACGCACAGAAACCTTATTCGGCAGAAACGGACTTGGTTTCTCCGGTATCTGGGGTGCATGGTCTACCAATTACAGCTTTTATGAATCCGGTGAACAAGGCAACACGGCATATATCAATGGTGGTTATGGCGGTCTTGAATTTGGCAATCGAGTTTTTGTTGGTTGGGGTGGGTATGATATGAATGATTTTGTAGACCTCGACAATGGTGTTCAAAATTTCAAACTAAAGTATAATGGCCCAATGCTTTACATTGCGCCTTTTGCTGAAAAAGTAGTACACCCTCGGCTTGGAGCGCTTGTCGGTAATGGCCGTGTACGCTTGTCTGATGGAACTTCTGACAGGGTATTGGTTATTCAGCCTTCCGTAGGTATGGAAATTAATGTGTTGAGCTGGTTCCGCCTTGGCCTGGAAGGTGGATACCGATTTATTTCCAATGACAACCTGCCTGATCTGGACTCAGGAGATATTTCTTCTCCTTTTGCACAACTAGATTTGCGGTTTGGAATTAGTTGGTAAGAATGGAGTTTTTCATCAACCTTTAGATTAGACAAGAAATGCCGAAGTGAAAACTTCGGCATTCCTTGTTTTGGCCAAGAGCTAACAAAAGTGTGACCTTTCTCATTGACTGATATACCCATTTTTATATACCTTGCAGTCTAATGAAACTATTTGGGTCATATATTATCTTATTAGCGATGCTCTGGCAAGTCGGTTTTCTGAGCACCTATATGATTTTCCTGGAATTTAACCGGGATTATCTGGCCCAAAACTATTGTATCAATATCAATGATGATGCCTCCATGTGTTATGGTAGCTGTTTTATTGATAATGCTAACCAACAAGCATTCGAACAAGATGGCAATACCGACACTGCCGTCCCTGTCTCTGATATTGAATTATCCACCACCTCTCTATTTTTCTTAGATCATTTCTTAACTGATTTTCCGCTCATTCGTTCTGCTAACAGCTTAAATAGCAGATACCTTGATCTGAATAATCAGTTGTCCATTTCCAATATTTTCCATCCACCACAAGCATAACATCCCCTTTTCAGGGAAACGCTAAGTCAATTTTCTCATTAATAATGACTGACCTTCACTGTTCAGTCCTAATCCTTTGTTATGTTAAAAAAATGGGGGCTTATGCTGGGACTTTGTCTCTCAGTCTGGCTCAATCTTCATGCGTGTGACGCCTGTGGTTGCGGTATTTCATCTACCTACTGGGGGCTTATTCCCAATTATTCAGCAGGCTACGTGAGTACCTGGTATCAACACCAGTTATTTCGAACTGATCTGACTTATTTGCAAGAAGATGGTTCGACATTCTTTTCAGAAGAATCCTTTAATACTGTAGATGTCCGGGCACGTCTGCCTTTCGGCAAACGCTTCTTTGTCACGGCATTAGTGCCATATGTTTCTCACAATCGGACTTACGGGCAGGAACAAACGCAACTGCGTGGCATGGGGGACGTCTCTTTACTGGGTACCGTAATTTTACTCAACACCAGAGATAGCCTTGCAGCTTCGCTTCGGCATCGAGTAAGCCTAAGTGGAGGAATCAAGCTACCAACCGGAAAATTTCGGGAACTCGGCAGCCAGGATATCGTCAACCCCAACTTTCAGGCAGGTACTGGGAGTTATGATTTTCTTGTACAGGCGGCCTATACGATCCGTTATCAGGCATTTGGAATGCAACTCAATGCCATGTACAAACTCAATACCGAGAATCCGGATCAGTACCAGTTTGGGAATCAATTCAATGCTATGGCCAATGTTTTTTGGCTTAAAGCCATTGGCTTCACGGAATGGATGCCTTCCCTTGGCGTACGTTACGAACAGGCAGAAAAGGATATTGAACGAGGCTTCTTCCAGCGTACCAGCGGAGGTACATTGGTATCTGCTCAGGCAGGGCTTGATGTTTTCCTGAATCGCTTTCAATTAGGCTTCACTTATGTACAGCCATTGAAACAAAATTGGGCCGACGGCCATATTGAAAATACCCAACGCTGGAGCTTACAAGCCAGCTATTTCTTTTAAATCGGATGCAAAAACAGATCATGCCATTTTCCAGTCAAAACAAATGGAATAACTTTCTGATCGTTTTAGTTTTTTTGATTGTCCTTTCTTGTAGCAAGCAGGATGCTGTCTATGATAATGAAGCACCTCAAATACAGATTCTGGAACCTGTTCCGGAAGCTATGTTGACATCAAACGAGACGATCAATTTACAATTGGAAATTACTGAAAATAATGAATTGCACGAGTATGCGGCTGTCATTCGGGGCCAAGATGTAGATACTTCTTTTACCCTGATGAGTGGTCACTTACACGACCAATCTGCCAGTCTGCGTGCTTCATTTATACTACCGATACCAAATGCGACTTATAAACTAACAGTCAAAGCAAGTGATCATGATGATAACCTTGCTTCTGAGTCTATCATTATTTATTCAAAATAAATTCATCCTTAAAATTTTATACAATGCGTAATCTTAATGTTTTTCTAGTATTGACCTTATTTGCCTTGAGCTGGACAACTTGCGAAAAAGATGACAACGGAGATGACTTAAGTGAGGTACAACTCGAAATCAATTACCTCGTCGATGGCCAGCCGCTTGTTGTTGATCAGGCTTATGACCTCAACGGCACCAAAGTTTCTTTCAATGTGGCTAATTTTTACATCAGTGGTATCTCCCTGGTAAATGATGCAAACGAAGAAACCGCTTTTGAAGACCTTTACCTCTTAGCACGCCCAGATCAAAGAACATTTGATTTAGGCCAGGTTGCGGAAGGTATGTACAGCAACCTCAAGTTTTCTGTTGGCGTACAACCAGAAGAAAATGCAATGTCAGAAGAAGATTTCACTTCTCGCCCAGCTGATGATCCACTAGCGATGCAGTCGCCTTCTATGCACTGGAACTGGAATGCGGGCTATCGTTTCCTTCGTGTAGATGGCTTAGTGGACACCAATGGCAATGGAGAATTGGAAGTCATTGCGGAAGAAGCTATGGAATATCACTTAGGTACTAATAACTTCTTGACAAACCTGGATATCAACATCAATCAGGAGTTTGAAGATGATGGCACAACGGTTATTAGCATCAACTTCGACTTGGCAACTTTGTTGAGTGGTTTGGACTTAACAATAGAACCACAAACTCATACCGGTGATAAGCCAGAAATTGCTCAAAAGGTAAAAGCACAGATTCCTGCTGCTTTTACTAAAAAATAATCAGGTAAAGCTCACAAGCTATTTATCCTGATAAAATTTAGGCTTTAGTGAATTTATAAACGATCTGGGTCGTGCGTATCATGATCCAGATCACTTTCAATTGCTTTACATGTGGATTCTCCGTTTCTTTTTGGTTTTCCTAATGGTTTGGATGGTCTGGGGTTGTGAACAAACTGCCTACATTCCGGCAACAAAAACAATCTACCTTGACGTTCCTGTTGGGTTTCCAGAACCGATTATACCGGACAACAATCAACTTTCTGAAGCACGAATTGCTTTAGGCAAAAAACTGTTTTTTGAACCGGCCTTATCCTTGGACTCCAGTATTTCTTGTGCATCCTGCCATAAACAAGAACTCGCTTTTGCAGACGATCGACCGGTTAGTCCGGGCATCAAAGGCCGCTTAGGCTTTCG
>JALEHC010000435.1 GCA_022763215.1 Saprospiraceae bacterium | reverse complement strand
GCGGGCTTTCGCCAAACGATTTGGCCCTCGTTATAAGGAGATGTTACCTGTGGTGATGCAAAACATCAAAGTGTTGGCGGAAAAAGAATAGCAGTTAGTAGTTCCTATTTTCCGTACAAATCTACTTCTTCTTCCATCAAAATATCATCGAGGTTTTGGTCTGCATAGCGCTGTCGAAAAAGGCTGACTTCGTGGCGACTTTGCGGACCACCTCCGATACGGATGAGCACATCAATATACGCCACAAAGGCCTCTGATTCGTCGCCAAATCGTTCGCCAATAATTATTTTTTTATCGACGGGGTATAGGCCTGCACGTACGCGCAGTGCCTGTTTGGCTGAAAAGCCAGTCGTGGCCATGCCAAGTTCGTCAGCTAATTGATAAGCGATTCGCGGCACGCCCATATTGGTGTAACCACTGACCAATTCCAGCTCACTAGCCAAATGAGTCGACAATATGGTTTCCAAATGCATTTTCAATTTAGCACGAGCTGCTTTTTGATCAAACTGATTTCGGCTAAAGCCGACAACTCCTATTTTCATAGATGATGATTACGAATAATTAAATACCATTCTGACTTTACAATTCCAATATTTTCGAACATTTCCACTTTTGTCCAACAGCCATGAACTTTTGTCCATTTAGCTCCGGGCTAATTGCCTGCATCTTTGTATCGAACGAATTAGGAAATAAGATCACAATTAAAAATTAAATTATCATGGCAAACATCAAAGTTCCAACAAGAGATCAGGTTAATGAGAAATCACAAGCTATTTTTGACAACCTAAAAAAACAATTAGGCACAGTTCCGAATTTATATGCCACCATTGGCTATTCCTCTGACACCCTTGAAAACTTCCTTGGATTTTCCGCGAAAGCGGGCAAAGGCAGTTTTTCCGGCAAGGAAATTGAGGCCATCAAATTGGCAGTAAGCCAGGTCAATGAATGTCAGTATTGCTTGGCAGCACATACTGCACTAGGCAAAATGCAGGGATTCACAGAAGCAGAAACACAAGCATTGAGAGCAACGACTATCGAAGATGAACGCTTAAGAGCAATTACCTCGCTTGCGCAAAATATAGCTACCAATAGAGGCCATGCTGAGGCCGAAGCAGTAGAACAGTTCTTTGCACAGGGATTTGACGAAAAAGCATTGATTGACTTGATCGCTACCATTACGGCGATTACCTTTACCAATTATGTACACGGATCAACGAAAGTACCAGTAGACTTTCCTGCGGCCAAGCCGCTCGAAGCTGCTGCAAATGCATAAACTATTACGCCGGGGCACTGGCCCCGGCTAAATCATTCTTTACATGATCAAAATTACTTACCCTCCCGGACCAGAAGCGGAGCAGATCGAACAACAACTCAAAACACTCTCTTTGGCTTACCAAAAAGAAGAAAATCCAAACTTATCTCACCCTACTTTATCTGATGGCATCAAACAAGTAGAAGGCTTGGAGGCGATACAACAATATCTTGAAGAACTGAGTGGAGAACTGGGGCAGTGGTACTATTGCTCCTGCTAACCCACTTAACTCACTACCAATCTTTTTTAAATAGGTTTTGCTGGCAATGTGTTAACACCCTTACAGTGTCACAAATTGCTTATTTTTGTCGAGCACGCTTTTCAAAAACTTATAATTTTTGAAGTTTTACAAATGGCCCTCATGAAATATAAGTACACATATTGGGTGTTCATCTTAGTAGTGATCCTGGCAACGGTAAGTACGCAGTTGGTCATCCACTATGCTATTGATCTGCAAAAACAAGATGCAAAAGTGATCAATGTGGCTGGTCGCCAACGCATGCTCAGCCAAAACATCAGTAAAACAGCTCTCAAGATAAACATGGGCAATGAGGTAGCTACCAATCAAGCCCGACTAGAAAAATTATTGGCCGATTGGGAAGAAAAACATTACGCTCTTAAAAACGGAAGCCAACAACTACAATTACATGGCGACAATTCAGAAGCCATCGCTAGCCTTTTTGAAGCCATCCAACCTTCTTTTGATATCATAACGGACAATGCCCAAAAACTTGCAACAGCCAATAATCCGGAAGCCTACAACCTGTATGTCAATTCAATACTCGAAACAGAAAGCCAATTCCTGGCTTTAATGAATACTATCGTTAATCAATACGAACGAGAAGCAGAGGCTAGAGTAACCAATTTGCAAAAAATAGAAATCGGTATCGGTGTATTTACCATTTTTATTATCGTAATGGAATTGTTGTTTCTGATTCAACCCTTGTTTCGCCGACTGCTCAACCAAAACCAAGACCTCGGAAAGAAAAACGAAGAACTGCTTGGTCAACGTCAACAGTTGATGTATCAAACAGATCTCATTCAGGAACAAAATGACTATTTGCGCATCGCTAAACGCAAAGCAGAAGAAGCCGCTGTGGCCAAGTCCAGGTTCCTTTCCAATATGAGTCATGAAATCCGAACGCCTATGAATGCGGTCATTGGCATGGCACATATTTTACTGGAAGAAAACCCTCGGCCCGACCAAAAAGACCATCTCGAAACCATTATGTTTTCGGCAGAAAACTTACTAGTCATCATTAATGACATTCTGGATTACAGCAAAATAGAGGCGGGAAAACTCTCTATCGAAGAACATAATTTCAATTTTTCAGACACCATTAATGGCCTTTACAAAACATTGGCTCCCAGAGCACTCAAAAAAGGGTTGATTTTCCAGCTCGATATGGACGAGCAAATTCCGCCATACCTGATCGGAGATAAAACCCGATTGAGCCAAATATTAATCAACTTGCTCAATAATGCCATTAAGTTTACAGAACAAGGAAAGGTAACTTTCCGAATCCAACTGCTGCAAAAGACAGAAGAAACTGTTTATATGCAGTTTGAAGTCATAGATACCGGAATTGGCATCGAACACGACAAGCAAGAATATATCTTTGAAAGTTTCTCGCAAGCAGATGACCATACCACTCGCCTATTTGGGGGTACTGGCCTGGGGTTAGCTATTACCAAAAAACTGCTCGAACTTCAGGATTCTGACATCACACTCAAAAGTGAGCCCAACCAAGGATCTACCTTTGGATTCAAACTCGAATTCAAAATTGGACAGGTACCCGCCGAACAAAAAACGGATAACAACATCCTACATAACGGTAGTAACAAACTCAAAAACATCAAAAAAATTCTCATCGTAGAGGATAATCTCTTCAACATCAAAGTAGCTCAACGCATTCTCAAAATCTGGGAACTCGATATGGATATTGCCAAAGATGGTGTGGAAGCCCTTGAAATGATCAAAAAGTATGACTACAGCATCGTTTTAATGGATTTGCAAATGCCGCGCATGGATGGCTACGAGGCGACTGCCCAAATCCGCCAATGGGACGACCCCAAGTACAAATCGCTCCCCATCATCGCTTTGTCAGCCTCTGCACTCGAAGAATTCCGGAAGCGTGCTTTTGAAGTTGGTATGAATGATTATATCACCAAGCCTTTTAAGCCCAAAGAATTATTCAAAGCCATAGAACGTCATGCTCTGGAAGCAAGTGCGTAGTATTCCTTTTCAACTTGAATGTCCGTAATTTGGCAGACTTTCGTCAGATATCTTTTCCTAGGTATAAGTTTGCCGGATATAATTTTATTTTTGTGCATCATTTACAAATAAAACCACTCATTATGGATTTCAAGAATACACTCCTATTTACCTGCTGGGCAATGTTGATTGCCTTTGCGGCAAATGCTCAGGACATGAAGTTTCCGGGCATGGACAAAAGCCCGATGGATGCAGCACATTATCCAAGAGAATCGGCATACCTCAACTACATGAATGAGGATCAGCTTGCTGAATTCCAACCAAAGGTCAAAGTTTTGTACTGTCGTCCACAAAAAAATGATCGCGAAATTTTCGGCGGTCTAGTACCTTACGGTAAAGAATGGCGCCTAGGTGCTAATGAAGCGACAGAAGTAACCTTCTACCGTCCGGTAGCTATCGGCGGAAAAAGCATCGCTCCGGGTACTTACACGATGTTTGCACAAGTAAATCCAAACAGCTGGACGATCAAAATTTCTACAGAGCGCTTTATCGCTGGTACCCAAAACCGTGACACAGACCAAGATATTGTACATGTTAGCATTCCGGTAGAGAATGTAGCTACTCCATTGGAAGCATTTACAATCGGCTTTCAGCGTGTAGACGATGATGCTTGCAATATGGTATTCCAGTGGGATCGCACCCGTGCTACACTACCTATTAGCTTTAATCCGGTTATGATGGATATGGAACTGAATACCAGCCCAATGGATTTGGTACAGTACCCTGCTAATTCTCGTCTGAGAAATTATGTAGAAGAAGATGAATTTGAAGCTTCTGCTCCAAAAATTCGCGTTGTTTACAGTCGTCCACAAAAAAATGATCGTGACATCTTCGGTGGCTTATTGAAGTACGGCGAACTATGGAGAGTTGGTGCCAACGAAACCACAGAGATTACTTTCTTCCAAGATGTAAAAATCGGCGACAAAGAAATTAAAGCTGGAAAATACGGCCTAACGGCAAAAGTACATGAAGACAAGTGGGACTTTATCATCCACACTAATATCCCATCATGGGGTCATTACAATCATGACGATAGCAAAAACGTAGCTACGTTTACAGCAAAAACAGCAAAAACGCCTAATACCGTAGAAGCCTTGTCTATCTTGCTCGAAAAGCATGACGACAAAACGATACACATGGTAGTCGCATGGGATGATACGATGGCCAGACTGCCAATTATGATGAAATAATTCATATTTGTAGAAAATACAACAACTCACCGATGTGGCCTTTAAGGCT
>JALEHC010000065.1 GCA_022763215.1 Saprospiraceae bacterium | reverse complement strand
TACTATAACTTCTCAGCAGATTTAGAAAAGGATGTTAATCAGGATACCGAGCTAAATTTAAGTGAAAAAACGACGATTCAACAGGTGAAACTACCTGTAAATGTCGGATTTAATCTAACCGGAGAAGGTGGTTTGCTCAAATTACATGCACTTGGGGGTATTACGCCAACGTTTGTAACTGGTGTAAATGAGCGACCTGATTTTGCCTTGTCTAAAGACGATTTGAATCCTTTTACGCTTGGCGCAAATGTTGGTCTAGGCTTGGATGTTTGGTTCTTAACGGCTAATGTAGGATACGAAATCGGACTCAACGATTTCTTTAAAGATTCTGAAGGAAAGAATAATGTGCTGACACTAAATGTCGGTATCAAATTCTAGGATATAACTTTGAACAACCACTCAGGGCTGTTTGTCGTTAGGCAGGCAGCCTTTTTACCTTTCGGTAAATCCGAATCAGGTAGAAACGCCATGCAACAGCTTGTTGCATGGCGTTTCTTTTGATACTTCACTTACTGCTTATCGATTTCGATTACCATACCAACGACATTTTTGCCATTAGTTTCTGCTTCAAAAGCTACGGTGCTACCCGTTTTAAAATCAAGGCTGGTAATGCGCTCATTCCCCAGTGCCTGTTTTAGTTTTTCGGCATAGCCAGAAGCACGGCTGCTGGAAATAGCTTTATTGAGCTGATCGTAGTTGAGTTCTTTTTTGGAAACAACAACGGCGATATAATCTTTTTTGCCAATGTCATCCAATTTCATGCTGTAGTCTTTTGGAAAAAGCCTGGTTCCTGTAATTCCACAATAAGGAGAATGTTTCTCTGTATATGGGAATAATACATAGCTCGAACCATCCGTTTCTTGGCCAAATACGTAGATATAACACTCGATAGAGTTTTCCACCAATATTTTAAACTTGTCACCCTTTCGGATAGGCTTGACGGTTTGAAAGCTAATGTCACCCGCTTTTTTCAGGGCAATCTGATTTTTGGTGGAAGTATCAAATAGTCCAAATTGTACACCTAGCTTGTTATCGTCATATTTTTCGCTACTTCCCATCGGATAAAGACCATAAGCCTCTCGGGTAAAATGGTCAAAATCGCGATAGCTGACCCAGAAAATGCCATCTTCGCCCCAGTCTTCGCCCCAGCTATTCATTACCTGAAAAGAACCACCATTGAACGCATCATTATAGCCGATTACGCACATTGCATGGCCGCTGTATCCACGCTGACTGTAATCTCGTTGAGTTGGTTTCCATACCTTTTTGCCGATCATATCCTGCATGAAAGTACCACCCACCATCATTCCGATGACAACCGGTGCTCCTTGTGCAATATGTTGTTTTATTGCCGTCAGGTCCGTTTTATAGTTACTTCCACTCTTACTCAGGCGGTTAAACCCTTTTATAGTAAACTGCCGCCCTTGTTGGATGTCAGAACCAGATGGATAATTAGAGCAGGTACGGTCATCATATCTAAACGCACTAAATGGGAGAGCACCATTCTTTTTCATGGTTTCCATTGCATTGCGCATGTAAGCCCCTTGGCAATTGTCAAGGTGAATCTGGTTATAGAGATAAGAAGGACTAAATGCCACCGTATTTGGATCGCGGCCGCTTGCTCGCGCTTCGAGTATAGTACGACCAGCATAAGCACTTGCCCAACCTACGCAAGATCCCTGACGCCCCTGATGTAAGCGTTGTGGGATATATTTATCGAGGGATACCCGGCTAGGCAGGCTATTTTGGCCAAAGCCATAAGAAAGCGGTTCAAAAACCTGTGCTTTATCGTATTCATCTTCGCTTAATGCAGCTCCAAAGCTATATCCTTCTTCTTGCTCGGTGTTGATGGCGGTAGGGCCGCCAAGAGCACCCGCAAGCATGTCTTGTCCACCAAAGAAGAAGTACCAGATACCGCCTACTACGAGTATGGGCAGTATAAGTTTGGGGCGTTTGAGCAGAAACATAAAGAGTAGAGGCAAGAGGCGAAGCAAAAAATTATTATTTCCACCTTTTGAATTTTGGTTACCCCTCGATTCCTGAGGGTCTTTTTCCATGCGAACGGGCATAGTGTTTAGTTTTTTGATTAATTTTTTTATCTGACAACTGCTTTTAAGAAAGTGGTTGACAGGCTATTTTTATGACGATGAATTTACGGAAAGTCATGCAATGAACAAGCAAGCTCGGGGGATAAAGTGACCCCGGCATTGAATCAATATGGAGTGCAGCAGAATTATTTTAGAAAAAACAGGAAAAAAGTGACACCTTTTTGGAATAGCTCCGTAAGATTATAAATAGTTACCCTTTTACATGAACACAAATCTTTCACGCTACCTGTCAAAATACAATTAGAGAGCTATCCTTCCAAATGACGCATTAATATTATTTTTACTTTGTAAGTTTTTGTTTGAAAACGAATTAGGTTAGTAATAAAAATATTTTTTTTAAATATTTGTTTGTATTGCTATGTAAAAGCGATATATTTGAAGAATCTTGGGAATATAAAAAATTGAAGTATGAACGCATGGAACACTATTACAAGGACGAGTTTGACAAAGCTCGACAGGGCACTTGGTGTCTTGGAGACTTTGAGTGATGAACTTACCATTCCGATCCTTACTTACTTAAAATTGAATCGCTCCGCATCCTTGTTGGACCTTACCGTCCATACTCGGCTAGACAGTGATCTGCTGGACGAACGTCTGGAGCTGCTTTGCAGCACCAAGGTGATTCGCCAGGTAACTACTGTCTATGAAACAAAGTATTATTTTAATACTGAGCGTTACAATCGTATTGCTGCTTTAGTGCAGCACTTTTAATAGAGAGGCTATTCCCATACCATGTATGGTCGGGTAATCTGTAACCCTTCAATGGATTTCCCGGCCATTTTCCGCAACCAGGCTAGAAATACTTCATACCTCTTCCGTAATTTTTTTAAAAAAAGAAAATGCTATTCCGTTTCCGGGATAGCATTTTTTCTTTCTATTTGGCGAAAGCCAAAAAAAGAGGAGCTTAAAACAACTTGTTCTAAGCTCCTCAAAACAGAACTATGAATTTTATTAGTTCAATAGTCGCATGTAAAAGTCAGCATTCAAAGAATACTAAGACTTTCCGCATGGATTAGTGAACAACATTAAATTTCTTCATTAATTGCTCATCACCCTTCTCAATCTGGATAATATACGTACCATTTGGCAGATCAGAAGTATTAAAGCGTTCGTTCACCATACCGTCGCCGTCTAACTGACGTAATTCGATGACCTGACCCATCATGTTATAAATCTTAAGTTGAGCAGGCTCACCATAAGTCATGCTAAAGTCGATATTCAACTCATTTGAAGTTGGGTTTGGATAAACGTTGAAAGTGGTTACATCCGTGCTATTTCCTTGGAAGATAGCCATTCCACCGCTATTGGTAATAAGTGCACCTGGGCATCCACCACCTTCATGAATACGGATGTTGCGGAAGTAAGAATCACCATTACGAGCGCCACCATCATGGTCTGCTACAAAGAATAAACGGTTGAAAGAACCGGTGTAGAATTGACCAACAGGAATGGTGAAAGCGGTATAATATCCAACGTTAGTATAACTGTAATTATTGATACCCCAGTTCTGAGTACCAAACAACTGGAAGGTAAGGTTAGAAGAGATACCATTATCGCTATCAAAACCGATACCGTGGATTTCACCCTGAGTGGTTGAACCAAAATCAAACTCAATGACTGTATTTGGTGTCACCGTATAATTTAGTGTGATTGATTTCCAAGCGTTATCTTCTACTTTGATACCTGTACCACCACCAGTAATAGTGGAAGAACCAGCATCTTGGCCATTACCATAAGCATTGATTGTATATGCGTTGAAGTCTATTTCAAGACAACCTCCGCCGCCACAGCCAGAGCCTAGGTCGAAAGATGTAGATTCGCTAGAACCAAAACTACCGCCTGATGCGATAGTACCGCCTGGTCCGCTCAAAGTATAAGAACCATTACCATAACCACAGCAGATACCGTCGCCATAAGAGTCAAAAATATTGAAAGAGTAATCACAACCGTCTGGCAAACAGATGTCTTCTACTACGGTTGAACCTGCACCACTGTAAGAACCACCTGAAGCAACGGTTGAACCACCTGAAGTTGTTACTGTCCAAGTTGTTTCCCCTGGGTAGTTATCAAGGTTGATTGTCAGCGTAAGTTCATTGTCATTACAAGTTGAAGAACATGGCGGACAGCTAGAGCCACCACAGTCAACACCCGTTTCGTCACCGTTCTGAATGCCATCAGAACAAGTTGGGCCACCGCCACCACCACATGGGCTTAAGCAAGAACCATTTGATACTTCATTACGAATAACATTACCTGGCTGTGGGCCAAATCCTGCATTGAAGTTGATACCTACACTCTGAATATGGCAATAAGACATAATCGTACCTCCACCAGATGGGTAACCAGGAAGCGAGCAGAAACCTTCTGTCTGACCTGCACAACCGTCAATAGCGGTATTGTTACCATTCCAAACACATGCGTGGGTGTGACGAGAGCCGAAAGTGTGACCAAATTCGTGCGTCACTACCATAATTGTGAAGCTATAGGTAGGTACATTGTTGTAAGTAGAGTTAATACTACTAAAGCTCATACTTTCTTCTTCGTTGCTGTTGCAAATACCATCAAAACCAGCAGCGATACCACCACTTGCCTGATAAGACAATAATTGTGCTAAGTCACCATTCCAGCCATTACGGAATTGCTGGAAGTCTGCCAACATACCACTAGAAGAAGAAGAACTATAAGGAGCACTTGTAGTCCAAACAAAAATTTCTGATACTGATGTGTTGATGTTTTCGTTGTCATACAAGGTCGCTACCTGGTTGTAAATACCAGTTGTATAGTTTGTAGCACCGGTAGCGCCACCTTTGTTAGAAACGATATCATCATCCACTTCAAAGTAAAAACGAACACAATCTGTAAGTGCACGGCCATCATCGGTCGGTGCTAATTCATCTCTCGTGTAACCGATGCCATCATCTTCTGTTCCACAGTCGATAGGCATTTCACTGAGTACGTTTTTGTCATCATAAAGAACGTGTTCTCCGCGGGTATATTCGGCCCCGTCTAGTTTACCAAGTACCAAGTTACCCAGGTCATCAGAGCTGAAAAGTCCCATTAGTTCGCCTTCAAAAATACTTAAAGCTGCGATGGAACGTACGTCACCCTTGACGATACCACGATAGTGGATTCCCAGATCAATTTCAATTGCTTGCTCGTCCTTGGAATCGGTTACCTGAAAATCATCGGTAAACGGATTGACCTGAACCAGTTCTATTTCCAGAATCTGATTGTTGGTGTAAGGAATAGAAAGCGTAAACTGTTCAGGTGCATCATCCAGAATTTCGTCGATGAATGCATTATCAAGCTGTAAAACTACGTGATCAGCTTGTTTTTCTGACAGTTCTTGTACCCGTTCTGCGTTCGGAAGAACATCAGCGAGGGAAATTTTTTCGAAGGCTTTGCCTTGATCTTTGCGTTCTGAGACGCGTTCGCTTGGACGAATGCCTTGTCCAAACATGCATACATTAATTAGTAAGAATACAATTAGGAATGTAATAAACCTCTTGCCCATAATAAGTTCAATGTTATTAAGGTGAATAAATAAAACAAATAGAAATCCAGTCTCTGCTGTCTACAATTGACTACAGAGGTGAATATTTTTACAATCTTGTTAAGTTAAATACGCCCAAAGCTACCGAGACTACTGCGTCGGGCACCCTTATCAACTTTTAATAAATATTTTAATGTTATTTCAACAAGCGTGAAAACTGATTATAATGTACGAATTACACTAAGTAATGTTGTTGTAAGTGTACTGTTGTTATGACTAAAGTTTTTGTAAGGCTCTCTAAGTTAAGCCGGGCGAGAAAAATGTGATTTCTTGTGGAAAGAAGCTTGTAAAACGTTTGTGTCGTTAAATATATCTTAATGTTTTGAATTATCCAAAATATTATTTCTTCTTTTTTCAGTTTCTTGGTTTTTTCATTGGCTAAAAAGCAAAAACCCGAACTGGAAAATTCCAGCCCGGGTTCTTGATCTGACTTCCTATCTTGGAAGCGCAAAGTCTTTAATTACCTTAGTTACCAGCCACTACAAACTTTCTGGTGATTCGTTCATTTGCCGTAACAATATGAAGGAAATACACGCCATTGCTAAGGTTGCTGGTGTTCACTTTCTTTTGCTGTTGACCGGCTACAGCCATAAATTGTTCTCTGCTAATCAACTTGCCATTAAGATCCATAACAACAAATTGTACAGGACCTTCAAGCTGACTGTCAAAGTCTATATTTAGCTCATAGCTAGCCGGGTTAGGAAATACATTTACATTTTTCAAACCAGCTTTTATAACCATCTGCTCTGACTTGTTGGTCTGTGCAGGTTGATTGGCTAGTGCGCTGTTAGCACAAGCTTCAATCTTGATGTCATCCAAGTATACAAAATCAGAATTATTTGATGCATCACATCTGAAGCGTACGCGGGTGTTGGCAGAAAATGGTCCGTTGATTGTTATCGTTTCAAAATAACGTTCTCCATTCTCAAAATCAACATTATGTACCCAACTGGCAACAGTCGTGTATCCACCACCTGTTGATATTTGTAACCAAAAGTCTTCACTGGAGTCCATACTACGAGTAATGTAAGTGAAACTTACGGTTAATTGTGAATAACCACTCAAATTGATCGGATCAGTAGTAATAGTGGAAGAAGAGGTATTATCTCTTAGTCTTACACAATAAGTGCCGCTGTATGCATAAGGAGCATCAATAGCAGCTCTTCTACAATCAGAACCACCATCATTCCATATACCCAAGCCACCTTCAAAATCTTCATCAACAAATGTAGCACAGCCATCAACATCGCATGGCTCACAATCAGAACCACCACAGTCAACGCCTTCTTCGTCACCGTTTTGGATGCCATCATCACAAGTAGGACAAGCCGGACAATCAGGGCCGCCGCAGTCTACACCTTCTTCATCGCCATTCTGGATGCCATCATCACAAGTAGGGCAAGCCGGACAATCAGAGCCGCCACAGTCTACGCCTTCTTCATCTCCGTTTTGGATGCCATCATCACAGCTTGGGCAAGCCGGACAATCAGGGCCACCGCAGTCTACGCCTTCTTCATCGCCATTCTGGATGCCATCGTCGCAAGTTGGATCTGCTGGCGTATCGTTAAGACAAAATGCTTCGATATCAGAAGAACCAAAGCTTGAACCAGATGCAATAATACTTCCATTAGAACTATAACTCAAGATATATTGTCCTTGTCCAAATCGGCAACACAACCCATTGTTACCATCATCATAAATGCCAAAAGTATAGCATCCGTCAGGCAGACAAATGTATTCCAAAATTACTTCGCCATTCAAATCACTATCATATGGGCCTTCAGCATATATCGTATTGCCTTGTTCATCGATGATATCCCATGAAATATCCTCTGGAGATTGATCAAATAAAATCGTCAATGTCAAATTGATACAATCTGGCTCCGGTTCATCATCTAGTATCACGCAGAAGTTTGTGGTCTCGCTGCTGCCAAATGAGCCACCCGATGCAAGTACAGTACCATCCGCATCGTTGGTTAGCGTATAGCTACCATTTCCATAACCACAGCAAATACCATCACCATACGAATCATAAATATTGAAATCAAAACACCCATCAGGTAGACAGATATTTTCCACGACAGTGGCGCCATCTGCAAAATTACCATACGTTCCATCGTTTGCCACTACATTGCCATTGGCATCACGAATATCCCAACTGGTTTCTTCTGGGTAGTTGTCTAACTGGATCGTTAGTGTTACATTATTAGCAAAGCAAGGACAAGGTGCACAATCAGAACCGCCACAGTCAACGCCTTCTTCGTCTCCGTTCTGTATACCATCGTCGCAAGTTGGGCATGCAGGGCAGTCAGAACCGCCGCAGTCAACACCTTCTTCATCGCCATTTTGGATACCGTCGTCACAAGTCGGAGGACCGCAAGCAACCAAACAATTTCCATTTGCCACTTCATTACGGATCACATTACCTGGCTGTGGGCCAAAACCTTCATTAAAGTTGATGCCAACATTTTGTAAGTGACAATAAGACATAATGGTACCACCTTGTGACGGATTGCCGGGCAGTGGACAGCTACCTTCTGTACTTCCTGAGCACCCATCAATGGCGGTGCCATTTCCGTTCCATACGCAAGCATGGGTGTGACGAGAACCAAAAATATGCCCAAACTCATGGGAAATCACCATGATATTCCAAGAGTAGTTCGGGAAGTTGTTATAACTGGTATTGATACTACTAAAAGACATACTCGCTGCCCGGTTTGGATTGCAAATGCCATTAAACCCTGCCGCTATACCACCAGAAGCTTGGTAAGAAAGCAATTGAGCAAGGTCACCATTCCAGTTGGTACGAAAACCTTGAAATTGGTTGAGCATGCCACTTGAAGAAGAAGAACTATATGGGCTGTTGGTTGTCCAGATAAAAATTTCAGAAATTACAGTATTGATATTTTCATTGCTGTAAATGGTTGCAACCTGATTGTACATACCCGTTACAAATGCAGTGGTATTGTTGATACCTCCTTTGTTGGAAGTAATATCATCATCCACTTCAAAGTAGAAACGTACACAATCACCAGGGGCGCGACTTTCGTCAAATTCGAGTTCTTCAGGTCTGTATACTTTCCCATCATCTGGTGTAGCACAATCAAGTTCGAAGTTATCGAGAATGTTGGCATCATCATAAATGACATGTTCTCCCTTCGTCCATTCTGCTCCTTCGAGTTTGCCAATAACGAGGTTGCCAAGCGCCGAACTACTAACCATTCCAATGATTTCCTGAGGGAAAAAGCTCATACCGGTGATGGAGGTTTTATCACTTGCGATAACACCGCGGTAGTGAACACCTAGTTCTACCTCTACCGCTCTTTCGGTGGCACTTTCAGTTACCTGAAAATCATCTGCAAAAGGGTTCACCTGAACCAAGAGCAATTCTAGTTGCTGACCATCAATTTCTAATGGAACCGTAATGGATGTTGGTTTTTGAACTACGATACGGTTCAGCAGTTCATGATCGATATCTACGATTCGGTGTGCTGCTTTTTCCCGTTCTAGTTCGGGGAGTGATTTAGGGGAATCCAGTGACTTGAAGACTGGACTAACAATAAATTCAGTTCCTTCTTGCTTTTTTTGCTGGACTAATTCGAGCGGTCGATTGCCGAATTGACCAAAAAGTTGGGAGCTCGTTCCCAATACAAAGAAGAAGAGCAATAAGAGGGTGTACTTTGGGTTCATCATTCTGAACGCTTTTTTAGTTTAGAAAATAGGCCTAAAGCGCAATAGCTTTATCCCGCGAAAGCCGGATACACGTATAGCTATGCTATGACTTATCAATCGGAATTGTGAGTGTCTTTCATAATGTCAGATGATGCAAACAAATAGAAAATAAAAGTCTACTTACCGGTTTTGGGCAGGATCGATAGTGCGTGACTTTATTGTGTCAGGTGATGAGTTGTCAAATTAATTAAAAAAATATCTATTGAAAATCAATTTCGCTGAGAACGGAAGCCAGCTTGCAAATAATGTGTGGTTTTCGTATAAAATGATCAAATAGGATCATAGAAAAAGAAAACCTGATTAGTGGGAGAGTGTAGAATTGGATCAAATTTCAGAATAATATTTTGCGAAAGCAAGAGGAAGGACAAATAAAAGTGACAAGCTTCCGGCCAAGAAAAACAGGAAGCTTGTCGGCGTTTTAGCAGTTAAGTGCACCGCAAACGCTCAATGTTTGGCCAGACATATAGCCAGACATATCAGAGCCTAGGAATACGCAAACGTCTGCGATTTCCTCTGCTTTACCCAATCGTTTCATCGGGATATTGGTCAAGTAAGATTCCTTTGTTTTTTCGTCTAGTTTATCGGTCATATCTGTTTCGATAAAACCAGGTGCAATAGCATTGCACCGAATATTTCTAGAGCCCATTTCCTGAGCAATTGATTTGGTAAATCCAAAAATACCAGCTTTTGATGCGGCATAGTTCGCCTGTCCAGCATTTCCGGTTATACCAACGATGGAACTCATGTTGATAATAGAGCCACCTCTGTTTTTCATCATCGGTCGCAAAACGTGTTTGGTAAGATTGAAAACAGATTTTAGGTTAGTCTGAATTACCTGATCCCATTGTTCTTCACTCATTCTCAGCATCAGCGTATCACGCGTTATACCTGCATTATTGACAAGGATATCAATTTTTCCGAAGGTGTCCAGTACTGTTTTGATGAGTTCTTCTGCCTGTTCGTAAGAGCTGGCATCTGATTGTATAGCTTTTGCTTCAACACCCAAGGCACGAGCTTCTTCCGCAACAGCCTCGGCTTGCTCAGCAGAGGAACGATACGTGAAGGCTACATTGGCACCCTGCTCTGCAAATCGCTTAACTATAGCTGCACCAATACCACGAGAACCACCTGTGATAAGGGCGACTTTATCCTGAAGTAATTTCATACGAAAAGCTTAGTTTTTGTAGGATAATAAGTATTTGATAAGCGAAGGTAAGAATTTTTCACAAGCTGTCTAAAGCCGCTACAGGTGCCTAAATTTGTTAATTGTCATAAAAATGGCAACATCACCCCCTATTTTGCTTGTTAAAACAGTGATTATTAGGTATTTTAGTAATTAAATTGTAAAAAAACGTTTGTTATGAAAACAAAAACAATTCCTTTCCTCCTTTTTGTCTTTGTGCTCAGCTTATCTTCCTGCCTCAAGGATGATGTGACTGTGACCACCCACCATTATTCTGATGCAGAGTATGCTGTCATCAGTCAACACCTCAACCTACCTAAAGATGTAGTGAGTTATCAAGTGGAACTTCCTCAACACATGAAGAACCTCGGAATGGTTGCTCCAAACATTCAAAATGCTAAAGCAACTTTAGGAAGGGTATTGTTTTTTGATAAAAAACTTTCTAAAAATAATACAGTATCCTGCGAATCTTGCCATAAGCAAAATATCGCCTTCTCTGATGATAGAGCTTTGAGCGAAGGCTTTGCAGGTGAAGAAACCAAGCGTAATTCCCTTGCTCTTGGTTCTGTTGCTAACTTCGAATCTTCTTACGGCAGCAATAATAGCTTCGGTAATCAGGCTTTATTTTTCTGGGATGAGCGTGCTCATACGATCAGCCAGCAAAGTGCTATGACCATCGAAGATGAGATCGAAATGGGCATGCCCATGTCAGAACTCGTTCAGAAACTGAGCAATGAAGAATATTACCAGATTCTTTTCCGCAAGGCTTATGGCGATGAAATCATCACTTCACCTCGCATCACAGAAGCTTTACAGGAATTTTTAAATTCCTTATTGAGCGTGAATTCTCGTTTCGATGAGGGCATGGATCGCAAACAGAATGCATTCAGCGACTTCCCTAATTTTAATAGTATGGAAAATATGGGTAAGCAACTTTTTCAGGCTAATTGTTCTTCTTGCCATGGTTCTAATATGTCGCAAAACAATGAAACGGTCGCTCACAATGGTTTGGATGCCGTTACCACAGACCCAGGGGTTGGTGCTATCACCAATCGTGAGTTTGATGAGGGTAAATTCAAAATTCCATTCTTAAGAAATATTGCACTGACCGGGCCTTATATGCACGATGGTCGTTTTGAAACACTTTATGACGTAGTAGAACACTACAGTAGTGGTATTCAAATGCACCCTAATCTTGATTTTCGTCTTCGCAACCCAAGCAATGGTGGTCAGCCTTTACGTATGAATTTTACAGATCAGGAAAAAGAAGCGCTAGTAGCCTTTTTGGAGACACTCACAGATCCTGAATTTGTATCTGCTGAGAAGTTTGGAAATCCTTTTAACTAATTCACTTTCGTGAAATGAAAAAAAAGCCCGCAGCGATTTCGCTGCGGGCTTTTTTTTATCCCAGTTTTTCTTTCAGAAAATGTCCGGTATGAGAAGCTTCTACTTTGACCAAATCTTCTGGTTTTCCTTGAAAGACTAGGTTTCCGCCGGCTTTTCCGCCATCAGGTCCCAGATCAATAATCCAGTCAGCCGATTTTATAACTTCCATATTGTGCTCTACCACTACGACGGTATGGCCGTTTTCCACCAGTGCGTTTAAGGCATCCAGTAGTTTGCGGATATCGTGGAAATGTAATCCGGTTGTTGGTTCATCAAAGATGAAAAGAATCCGTTCTGTGGAGCGCTCTTTTCCAAGGAAAGAAGCGAGTTTGACACGCTGGGCTTCTCCACCAGACAGAGTGCTAGACGATTGCCCCAATTTAACATACCCCAGTCCGACATCACTGAGTGGGCGGAGTTTATTGACAACATCCTTGGCATCTTCAAAAAAGTCAATGGCCTCATCAATACTCATATCGAGGACATCTGCAATGTTTTTGCCTTTGTAAACGACGTCCAGTACTTCTTGTTTGAAACGTTGGCCATGACACTCTTCACATTCAAGGCGAATATCTGCAAGGAATTGCATTTCGATCACTTGTTCGCCTTCTCCTTTACATGCTTCACAACGACCACCATCAACATTAAACGAGAAGTGCTTAGGCTTAAACCCTCTGATTTTTGATAATTGCTGGCTGGACATCAGTGCTCGGATGGCGTCATAAGCTTTCACGTAAGTGACTGGATTAGAACGAGAAGATTTACCAATTGGGTTTTGATTAATCATCTCTATCTGTGTGATAGCCTTTAAATCACCTTCCAATGCCAAATGGAAGCCCGGGCTTCTGGAAAAGCTTTCCCCCAAGTGCTTTTTCATAGCGGGGTAGAGGATTTGTTTCACCAAAGTCGTCTTTCCGGAACCTGATACTCCGGTTACTACTGTAAGTGTATTTAGTGGAAACTTAGCATCAATATTTTTCAAGTTGTGCTGACGAGCACCTTTAATGACAATTTCTTTGGTAAAAGATCGACGATTGGCAGGCACCGGAATTTCCATACTGCCATTCATGTATTTGGTGGTGAGGCTGTCCGTTGCTTCGTTGTAAATGTTTTGGTAAGGCCCTGCAAATACAACATGACCACCATGAATACCTGCATGTGGCCCAATATCAATCAGGTAGTCTGCATTTTTGATAATATCTTCCTCGTGTTCGACGACAATAACGGTATTACCCAAATCACGTAGAGATCGAAGGACTTCTACCAATTTATTGGTATCCTTTGGATGGAGCCCGATACTTGGTTCATCCAGAATATACATAGAACTGGTAAGGTTGCTTCCCAGTGTTCTGGTCAAATTGATTCGTTGGGTTTCGCCACCACTGAGTGTAGCAGAAATACGACCAAGAGTAAGATATCCCAGCCCTACTTTGCACATAAATTGTAGGCGATTGGTGATTTCTAGCAGTAGTCTCTTTGCTACCTTGGTATCAAAATCACTTAATTGCATGGCTTCAAAGAATGCCAACAATTCATCTATAGGCTCATCGACAAGTTCTGTGATATCGCGACCGGCGATTTTCACGTAAGTAGCTTCTTCGCGTAAGCGGCCGCCGTCGCATTTTGGACATCTGGTTTTTCCGCGATAGCGAGCTAACATGACGCGGTTTTGTATTTTGTAGGTCTTTTCTTCGAGTTCTGCAAAGAAGTCATTGATGCCGTCAAAAAATTTATTTCCTTGCCACAGCAATCTGCGTTCTTTTTTGGTCAGGTCTTGATACGCACGGTGTACCGGGAAGTCAAAATGGTGGGCATTTTGCAAGAAATGATCAAGCCAACGACCATATTTTTCGCCCTTCCAGCAAGCGATTGCTCCTTCAAAAACGGATAATGATTGGTTAGGCACTACTTTGTCTTCATCAATTCCCATTACCTGGCTAAAGCCTTCGCAACTTGGGCAGGCACCAAAAGGATTATTGAAGTTGAATAAGTGAGGTGTTGGATCGAGGAAGGTCATTCCATCCATTTCAAAGCGATTATTAAATGCCTTGCGATCTTTGTTTGGAACATCAACGATACAGTCTCCTTCACTTTCGTAAAATGCCGTTTGGACGGAGTCTGCGATCCGTTTTATATTTTCTTCATCTTCATTTTTGACTGCGAAGCGGTCGATGAGGATAAGGTAATCATCTGGCTTGATGGACTCGATCTTTTTCTTGAGTTTTTTATCTTTTGTTTCCAGATATTCTTCGATACGTTCTAGCTTGTCATTGATAAAAACGCGAGTGTATCCTTTTTGCAGCAGCAGGCTCAATTCTTGTTCGAGTGTACGTTCTGGATATTTTTTCTGAATTGGGATAAGGAGTTGTACCCGAGTACCTTCTTCGAGCGATCGAATATAGTCGGTAACATCCGATACTTCATGTCTTTTTACTTCCTTTCCTGAGATTGGAGAAAAAGTTTTTCCAATACGAGCATAGAGTAGGCGCAGAAAGTCATAAACTTCAGTGAGTGTACCTACGGTAGAGCGTGCATTTCGGGTACTCACCTTTTGTTCGATGGCGATAGCCGGGCAGATACCTTTTATATAGTCTACTTCTGGTTTTTTCATACGCATCAGGAACTGACGGGCATAAGAAGACAAGCTTTCGACATACCGCCTTTGGCCTTCAGCAAAGAGGGTTTCCATTGTGATGGAAGACTTGCCCGAACCCGAAACACCTGTTACGACGACCAGTTTGTTTTTTGGAATAACCAAATCGACATTTTTCAGGTTATTGGCACGAGCGCCTTTAATAAATATACTTTCCTTTAGATGTTCCTTGGTGGGTTCTTCTACCAATACCTCTTCTTTATGCGTTGCCATGGAAGCTTTTTATGCGAATAAAAATGCAAATCTAGTCAGGATTCACATATCATCAAACAAAAAGCAGGAATATAGGTTTGATGTCGGTGCAACTTATCCGAATTTGATTCGTCGATTATACAGAGTCGCTTTTATACAGGCAAAAGGTCTGTTAAAAAGGGAACGGAAGTTCAGGAGGAGGAAACGTTGTCATTAGCCTAAGAAAAGGTGCGATGTCAACCAGTTAGCTGTATAATTTATTTTATTTTTTGGGTTAAAAATATGTTAAGGTCTTAAAAAAACGCCTTCTAAACTTGTATTACACCCAGATATGCACTTATATTTAGGACAGATTTAAATATTTCACTTCTTTTTATCTCACTAAATCAAAAGCTATAGATAGTAACTTTTACACTAAATAATTCTCTTTTTTTTTGATCCCGTAATACTAAATTATTTAGGTATGCAAGTTACGCCGCTTAATGATCAACAATTGATCGTACGTTACCTTGATGGTGATGAGAGAGCATTCGAAGAGCTTTTGAACCGTCACAGACAGAAGATTTACACTTCTATCTATCTTTTTGTAAAAGACCAGAGCCTCGCTGAGGACATTTTCCAAGAGGTATTCATTAAAATTATTGATACCCTTCGCAAAGGAAAGTACAACCACGAAGGTAAATTCCTTCAATGGGCCATGCGTATTTCTTACAATATGTGTGTCGATTATTTCCGTCGCTCAAAGCGTCGCCCAAAGGTTTCTCCTACCGAAGAGTTTGATATTTTTGATGTACTTCAGGTGACTGATGATAATGCCGAACAGCGCATCATCAAGAGCCAGACGCACGATAAGGTACGTGCCTTGGTCGATATGCTCCCACCAGAGCAAAGAGAAGTTGTCATCCTGCGTCATTATGCAGATATGAGCTTCAAAGAAATCGCAAAACTGACTCGTGTAAGTATTAATACTGCTTTGGGTCGTATGCGTTATGCCTTAATTAACATCCGCAAGATGGTAGAGGAGAAGGAAGTTATCCTTCAGTAATAGTGTAGTGAGTGGATGAACGTGGCCGCAAAAGAATCCCCGGCCCCGTTCAGCACACTGCCCTGACTCTATCTCTAAACTCCAGTCTCAAAATTAGCGAAGCGATTCCAGTTATAATATCTAAATCGTGCCAACACGCTTCGCAAAATCTTTTGCAAAATACGTGATAATCACATCGGTACCAGCTCTGCGCAAGCTGAGCAAGGTCTCCGGCATGGCTTTGTCGTAGTCCAGCCAGCCATTTTGGCAAGCTGCTATCAACATCGCACATTCGCCACTTACGTGATAAGCAGCTATCGGTAAATTACTATTTGCCTTGAGCAATGCAATGACGTCGAGGTAGTTCAATGCAGGTTTAACCATCAAATAATCTACTCCCTCCTCGGTATCCAGTGCTGCTTCAATCAGTGCTTCCTTTTTATTGGCCGGATTCATCTGATAAGTTTTTTTGTCACCTGCTTTGGGTGCAGAGTCAAGCGCATCGCGGAATGGACCATAAAATGCACTGGCGTATTTAGCAGTGTAAGACATGATCCCCGTTTCCGTAAATCCAGCTTCATCCAGCGCGCGGCGCATTGCGCCTACACGTCCGTCCATCATATCAGAAGGACCAAGTATGTCAAAACCAGACTCTGCCTGGGCAACTGCCATTTTGCTGAGGATCGGTAAGGTGCGATCATTCAAAATCTTTCCGTTTTCAACATACCCGTCGTGCCCGTCCGAGCTATAAGGGTCCATGGCAACATCACTGATGAGGCAAGCCTCAGGAAAGCGTGCTTTGATTTCAAGTGCTGCTTTCAAATAAAAATTATCAGCTGCATGGCTGTAGGTTGCTTCTTTGTCTTTGAGTGATTCCGCAACAGCGGGAAACATGATAAAACTTTGCACGCCTAACTCCATACATGCTTCGACTTCCGTCAAAACCTGATCGACTGAAAGGCGATAATTTCCCGGAAGGGAAGCAATTTCATCCTTAATGTTGTTACCATCCACCAAAAATAGTGGTTGTACTAAATGACCGGGATTGAGGTGTGTTTCTTGTGCCATTGCTCTGATCGCTGAGCTTTGGCGATTTCTTCTTGGTCTTCTGTTCATTCTTTGTGTTTTTTCGGATTCTTTGGTACCGGATCGTAGCCATGTGGCCCCCAAGGATGACATTTGCCAATCCGTTTGAGTCCCAGCCAAACACCTTTTATAACCCCCCATTCTTCGATGGCTCCCACCATATAGTGTGAACAAGTAGGTTGAAAACGGCACTTAGGACCCAGAAGGGGCGAAATAGCATATTGGTAAAACCGGATCGGCAAGATGAATATTTTTTTTAGGATTCCTTTCATGGCCTTGTCATTTTAGAAATTCACGGAGTCACTTGATTGTCCTTTCTGGAAAATGAAATACCCTTCTCGTTTTTTAGGACCAACTATTTGTGTGACATTTTTCTGGTCGTCATAAATTTCAAGTAAAATATTGTTTGAAATATCAAGTTGTTTTAATTGATCAATATTCAGTACTTCAAGGTAACACCAGACGCCCATGAGGTCGTCAGAAACTTCCTTACCGAGAAATGTATACTCGACCGAACGCTGATTGACGCTAAGTTGGAATTGCTTCCGCAGATACTTCTCCATTTGTGTTTCAGCATCTGCTGCTTCTTTTTTCGTACAAATAAATAGCTTGTCGTGTCCCATTTGCCGCAAGGCTTCCTCCAGATCGTCAATGAAAATGTGCATAGTGATCTGGAGTGCTCTTTCCTGTTCATTATATTCGATCAGGGTTTTGCTCAGGTGAAATTCATGTGCCTGGGGCAGCGCAAAGGAACTAAAGAAACTAAGTGCTGTAAGATATAATGCGTACATGTTTTTTGATTTGTACCCTTTCGGGCAATGTTACACAAGCATTTACTGAACTTGTCCGCCGAATGGCGGGAAGGCAAATGACTTAAAACGGTATACGTTCGAGTGCCATGATGAGTGACACACCGGCGGCACCACCCGAGATGAATAAATTCCATTCTCTTTGTTGAACGCGTAAAATATTCATGGCTATATATGCAATTAACAATATTAATGCGACAATCGTTAATTGACCGACTTCTACGCCAATATTAAAGGCTAATAATTGAGTGACCAATTCGCCTTCTTGACCAGGCATGAGCATGGACCGCAGAAAATTGGAAAAACCAAGGCCGTGAATAAGTCCAAAAATCAGTGCAAAAAAGTAGTTAATATTAATTTTTTGATAAAATGTTTGATCCTTTTCCTGCTTTGATTTGTGAACTATGACATTATAAAGCGCGGTCAAAAAGATAGTTACCGGAATCAGAAATTCGATTACGGTAGCATTAATCGGAATAATTTCGAGGGCGGCCAAAGCGAGGGTGACGGAGTGTCCGATGGTAAAAGCCGTAACCAAAATGGCTACTTTCCGCCATTCGGTCAGCGTGTAAATAGCACATAAGGCAACAATAAAAAGGATGTGGTCATAACCATTGAGGTCCGTAATGTGCTGAAAACCCAGCTCCAGATACGTTTGAAAAGTGGATTTCATAGTTGGATGATTTTTGCTGCAAATATAGTCAGCAGAAAGGGAGCTTGTTAGAAAAAGATTGCTCCTTTTAAGCTGTTTTGGGGGAGGATTCGTCTGATTTACGTCTAAAAAGGTTTTAAACAAAGTGTTTTTGGTTTCGAATAGTTATATTGGTTGCATTAAAGCTATGGAAGGTCAAGACGTTGTAAACCATTCTCTATTATTTGATCTTACCTACATTTCTCAAAAGTTATCTAACTGAGTTTGCTTTAGCAAAGTGTATAATGCTAAAGTAAATTGATAAATCATTTTTTTGAAATGAGAAGCCTATTTGCCTTATTGGTTTTGCTTTTAATATCACTTTATATTAGAGCCCAAGAAAACCTGGTACTCAATCCCGGCTTTGAAGAATATGATGATTGTCCAAATGATGGTGGGCAGTTTGCTTTTACCGTTAGTGAATGGACAACTTATTTTGCGAACCCAGAGTACATGAACTGTGATTATCAACGATTTGAAACAGAATTCCCTCGTACAGGTAATGGCTACGCAGGAGCATACCTGTATTTTCCAACTGCAACACCTAATTACTATTTTCGAGAATATTTACATGGTCGTCTTTCAGATGCATTAGAGAAAGATAGCGTCTACTACGCAGAGTTTTATGTTCGGCCTTTCGAACTTAGTGGATTTATAGATAGAATTGAATTAGCGTTCAGTCAATCACCTTTAGATTCCTTAATGCCAACGAATGGGGTTTTAGATGTAACGCCTTCAGTAGCATATCAAGATGGAATTCTTTTTGAGACGGATGATTATGTGAAGGTATCAGGTTG
>JALEHC010000434.1 GCA_022763215.1 Saprospiraceae bacterium | reverse complement strand
AGCTGCATTTTAGGGCTAGTCGTTTCGCCTGTCACATCAAGTCGATAAGTATCATCCCCTACTTTTAAAGAATATTGCCCCAAAGTCCATTCACTCCCCGTCTCTTTGATAACATGCAATTGCCCATTGACCCAGTTGTGATGAATCTTTGTTTTTTCATCAAAAATCGGTCCGCTCGTAATCAGGAAGTTGGCCACTTTGTTAGCTTCCAGCGTACCTAGCATATCATCTGCTCCGATCAGGCTCGCTGGTACCGTAGTCAAGGCATTCATGGCATCTTTCTCGCTTAGGCCATTTTCGATTGCTTTACGCAAATTCCCCATGAAGGACTCACCCTTTTCAAGACCATCGCTAGTGATAGCGAAGGTAATGCCGGCTTTCGCCAAACGAGCCAAATTAGTAGGAGCTAGCTCCCAGTGTTTCATTTGCGCAAGCGTAACCTGCATAGCACTGTAAGGATCTTCTACATCGTAGGCTTTCGGATAGCTAATGGGTACGATCAGCGGAGCTCCGGTAGATTTCACTTCGTCGATACGCATGTAGACATCATTGCCCGTTTTGACGATATAATCTTTATCAAATTCTGCTCCGATTTTGGTGGCTCTTAGGATATCCAGGCGGTCATTTACCACAAAAATTTGTGGCATATCCTGCACTTCCAACCACGCATCTAATGAAATATTGACTTCATCGCCTTGATCTTTGTACCAAGCTGCATCGAGATAAGTTTGGCGAATCAGAGAAATGGCGCCCATCAGAGAAGTTGGGTAGGTTTGTGTAGAAGACCCCTTGCTAAAAGAAAGGTGATGTGCCCCCTTTTCTTTGATGATCATTTCGTGTTCGCGCTCGCTCCCCAGATGAACTAGAGAAGAAGTCCCCCTTGAGATACCATCCATTTGATGAGTCAATACAGCTCCAAAACCATTTGAGCGCAGGCCTTTAGCTGTTTTTTCATTGGTAGAAAAATGCTCATGAGCACGCATTTCAGGCTTTAGGGCCTGGTTCCACATATAGGCTCCATCTTTATTGGAAAGCATTTGACGAGTACCTCTTCTTCTGTTTTGTTGTTCAACTTTTGGCATTCCATAATCGGAGTGTAAGTCGATAAAAGAAGGATACACATGTTTTCCTTTCAAATCCACGGTTATTGCCCCATCTGGCACGGGAATTCGAGTACCAATCGAAATAATCTTGCCTTTTTTGATGACCATAGTGGCATTTTCGATGGTTTCGTCTGCTGATTTATGAATGGTGGCATTGGTAAAGGCATAATACCCTTCCCGGTGGTCATTGACTCCGTTTATGGGAAATGTTTCCTGCCCGAGGGCACGAAATCCCAAAAACAAGCACAACCCAAAAACTAGTAAGAGTGTTTTTTTCATGCTATGCATTTAGTAGGTGTAGACCAGGCTACACCTGCAGTTAGTTAATAATATTCTGTTTCGCGCGTTGGCGATTGTCATCAAAATTGGCGAAGTAGGTGGGTGATATCCTTTTGGATACAAACAGCTATACAATGCACAAAATATTATTTTTGTTCTAAAACCAATGATTCCGGCCTTTAAAAAGCTATATTTTTGCACCTATGGATCAAAGCAACAACAGCAAGGATACTTTTCTGGAACAACTACAGCAGAGCCTGGAAAATGGCACTTTCATAAAAGTAACTCTAAGTAAAAAAGGAAATAAATCTTCTGACTTGAAAAATGTGTATGGCCGACTGGTTGAAATTAAGTCAGAAGTAAAGTTTTCGATGCAAATCAGGTATGAGACCAGAGATGAAGTAAAAAATATTGCGGTAAAGGATGTTAATACTCAAATGGATGAATGGCTAGGCCATGATTTTTTAAATGCAGACTTATTCACTTCTCAAAAAGACTATAGCCTGCAATACAACAAAAAACGAAAAGCTCGCCTTTTTGAACGTCCGGCTAGCCAACCAGAAAAACCTTCCTTACAACACAATCGAGATAAAAATCGTATGATAGAAGCCCACGGCAATCCTTATTTACCCGCCATGGGTGTCACTAATCAGCAGGGAGAAATACTTAAAGCAGGCCATAAAAAATACAGGCAGATCAATAAATATGTGGAAATTATTGATGCATTGGTACGACAACAAGCCTTGCCCAATGATGCGCATATCGTAGATATGGGCTCTGGCAAAGGCTATCTGACTTTTGCTTTGTATGATTATTTAAGGAATCAACAATCTCTGAGATGTAGCATCACGGGCATTGAATTACGACCAAAACTCGTTGAGTTTTGCAATGATCTGGCAGATCAATGTGATTATGAGGAGTTGGCATTTTTGTCGAAAGACATACACGACTACCACCCTGAGAAGATCGATATGCTTATTGCACTTCATGCCTGCGACATTGCCACCGACATTGCCATTGCCAAGGGTATTTTGGCGAAAGCCAAAATCATAGTGGTTGCGCCATGTTGCCACAAACAGGTACGCAAAGCCATGAAGCATAACAATAGCTTATCGGCTGTACTCAAACACGGGATTTTGGAGGAAAGACAGGCTGAATTATTGACGGATGGTATCCGCTCATTGATGCTAGAAGCGCATGGCTATCAGACAAAAGTATTTGAGTTTATTTCAACAGAACACACCAGCAAGAATCTGATGATTACTGCAGTACAAGGTAAACCCCAAAAAGAAGCCTTTGATAAAATTGAAGAAATAAAAAAGGAATACGGTATCGAATACCACTACCTGGAAAAGTTATTGCCTAGCCAATAACCGCTTCGCGAGCTGCTTTCATCGGAATACTGATACATTTCTTTTCCATGTAAGTCAGCATTTTGTCGATCAGCGCTTTGGTGTGTTCATCAATTTCTTCCAAATCCTTGCGGAAAACCTCATCCATTGCTTTTTGCTTGATCGCTTTAATCGCGGTCGGCACTTGGCGCATAGCCAGTTCGAGCTGACGCTGCTTAAGCACCGTTGGGAAGTCATTGATATATTCTTGCAAAAGAACTTTTGCTTTGTGCAATTCTTGTTCGCGGTAAGAAAGATTCTCTTTGGCCAAATTGCGTAGCCCATCAATCTCGATGTAATGCACATTAAAATCTTGAACGACTTCTTCAGCTACATTGTGCGGAATAGCCAAATCGATGATTACTTTCTTAGTGACATCACCGCCCAGAATATTGCGGTAAAAATCAGCAGTTATAATCGGTTCTTTAGCTCCGGTACAAACAATGATGCAGTCAAAGCCTTGATTGTAGTTTTTGAGCTCTTCGTAGGGGAAAGACTCACCTTCAAGAAATTTAGCCAAACTGGCTGCTCTCTCCGGGCTACGATTACTCACTACTACATTATGGTACTGATGTTTTACCAAAAACTTAGCGACCAACTGGTTGGTCTGGCCAGCACCAATCATTAGGATACGTGCATCTTTTGGCAAATTAGCACGTAGCAACTTCTGAATAGCTAGAGAAGCCACAGAAACAGGTTTGTCTCCGATTTTTGTTTTAGAGTAAACACCTTTTGCCGCTATGACCGCCTGTTGGAAAGCCATCCGGAGGTGGTCACCAACCAATTGCCACTTCGTATTTTGTTCGAAAGCTTCGCGTAGCTGACCTAGAATCTGGCGTTCACCGATAACTAGTGAATCGATTGAAGCTGCTACTTCGAAAAAGTGCTGTATTGCATCTTCTCCTTGCAAAGCAAGGGTATAATCTTCGATATTTTCTAAGACGTTGAGTGGCAGATTAGGATTTACGGCTTGAAAAAAGTGGGCCGCAAAGGAATGATCGATTTCTTTTTCACAGTAGAGAAAAAACAAAACCCTATTGCAGGTAGAAACGTAAAACAATTCTTCAATGTCGAATTGTTTCTTCAGGCGTTCCAGTTTCGTTTCTGTATCTTCTTTATCTGTAGAAAGCACAAACCCACCAATCTCCTTGAGGTTGGTTTTTTTATGCGTGACAGTCAATATTTTATAATTACCGATCATAGAGTCTAATCAATTTTGCGGTGGCTTCCCAGGTGACTTCTTTGCTTTTTTGTTTGTTTATACACTCAAAAAAAGCCCCATTGAAGGAGCTTTCAGTGTACACTCACAAAAATAGAATGAGCAGTCAGGTTCTATGTCATGGATAAGTAAACAAACCTGAAAGTGACATAAATCACACCTTGGGGTGACGAAAGTCTATTTTATCTCTTTTTGGTGGGCAGCATTGACAAATAAGGTGTTTCCGATTTTATCAAAACCCTTAAACACATCGATTCCGCTGTGTTTAACAATTTCGTCACGGAAGCCTATGATCGTCAAATCTGCGTCCCTTGATTTCTCGTTAATAATCTGAATAGTGTCCGTCTCTTGCTGTCGCGGAATGACCTCGATATTGTTAGGCGAAATCGGTAATTGTCCTGCTTCAATGATGGCATACAAGCGATCGCGATCATCAATACAGGTCTTTTCCGGATAAATTGCAAAAATCTTGATTTGACTATTTTTCCAGTCTTTGTGTCCAACCATGATATAGCCTAACAAGATCATTAGGTTCGCATTTTCATAATCATTGGAAGTAATCCAGATATGAATGCTATCGCGAAAACCAAAGCCTCGTTCAGAACTTCCGAGAATGAGCACATCAAAATCAATTGATTTGATGAGCTTAAAATTGTCAACTATGTTTTGAAGATTTTCCGGATTTACTTTCGAATATTCTAACAGTAGCAAGTTGTTATCTGTACCGGAAATTCCGGGTAGCTGAATCACTTGAGCTATAGCCGACGTATAAGACGGACTAATTAGGGTATCCACATAAATATTACTTTGACTGGACTCAGCCATCCGGATCAGGCGCTCTTTTGCAGCCTTTGCTTCAGTATGAGTATTCTTTGACAAGTAGCCATTGATTTTATGGATATAAGTACCAAAACCATACTTCTGTGAAATCCACCTTAGTAAATCAAATGCACCAAGTCTATCAAAAGAGTTCTCAGATATACATACGGCGGAGGGACGCCAACTGGATGCTTGTTCTTTTTCAACTTTCTGTAAAAAAACTTGCAACTGACGGCTTATCTGGAAAATAACCCCTTGGAAAATAATCGCCAGGTTTTTCTTGTCTGGATTGTAAGAGCTCACCATGACATAGAACACAATCATCAACAACAAGGCCAAAAACGCATACCCAGCGTTCATGAAAAACATCAATCCGAAACAAGCAATTGCACCAAACAAAGAAATATACCAACGCGAACGGAAAGTAGGTCGATAAGAAGGATCAGCCGCAAAATGCTGCAAGAAAGAAATCAGACACAATGCGCCATAAGTCACCATAAAAAACATCGAAATAATCTCTGCAACGACATCAAGCCCTCCCATCATAATAAAGACAAAGGCGATAATAACCGTAACCAGAGTTGAATTGAATGGCTCATCATTCTTTCCTCTTCCTCTCGACAACCAAAAGTTGACGCCCATAGATGGAAATAATCTATCGCGAGCAATCGCCTGTAGTGTACGTGGAGCGACCAAAATAGAGCCCAAAGCAGATGATATCGTAGCTGCAGCCAAACCAACCGGGACTAGCCACCACCCCTGCCAAGCGATATCTGCCATAACCAGTTTATCCGTATTGGCTAAATCGACGGGACTGGCTGAGACCGCCAGTTTGTAAGCAATGAATACATAAACCACCATTCCAGTCAGTGTTCCCGCCAAGGTACCCAAAGGAATGGAACGGCTCGGTTTCTCAAGGTCACCGGACAAACCAACACCAGCAGTCATACCGGTAAAGGCCGGAAAGATGATAGCAAATACAGTAAAGAAGCTAACTGCAGGAGGAATAGTAGGTTCCGGTGCATTCTGATTTTCGGCAAGATCCTCTGCAGCCCGAATAGAAACCGGATTATTATTTGGCGAAAGCTGGACGGAATCCTCCTGAATTGGTTCCTTAGCCTTGATCGTACTGGGCTCAGTTATCAGATCATCATCTGCTGCTTCTGGTTGAAAATCGGCAACCGTTCGAATAGGATCGAAAGGTACTGTTTTGCTGTAATCTGTTTGACCAACAAAAAAGGCAATCATGGCTACAAACAAAGTAGCCACCACGAAATACAAGGTTTTCACTCCTAAATCAGCCCCTTTTGCCAATACAATACCTGTAAGAATAAATAAAGCCGGAATACTCACGGTCTGTTTGCGCTGCAACAGCCATTCGACCAGTGGATGAAATTCATAATTCCACAATAAGTAATCGAAGAGGGTAGAGAAAGCTTCTGCAAATGCGATAATGTAAAAAGCAACACTAATAGCCTGAGAAAAATACAAGGCAATACCAATGGAGGAACCAATAACCAAGCCAAAAGAGCGAGATATAATGTAGTATTCGCCCCCACCTTCTACCTTCTGGTTCGTGGCAATTTCGGCAATCGCCATGGCAGTCGGAATGGTTACCGCATGACCAATCAGGATAATAAGGATAGTTCCGAGAAAGCCAACATTACCCACTGCAAAACCGAATCGCAGAAACATAACGGCTCCTAGAATTGTAGAAATGGCTGTGAAAAAAACAGGTGCGGTGCCAAATTTTCTTGGCTGATTTTGTTGACTCATGCAGATGTTGATTAAGCACAGGTAATTTAGTAAAATTTGATAAGTAGTCTCGCCAAATCGAATAAAAGTAAAATTTATGAAGTCCAACAAAAAAATGGCTTCTAATTTTTTATTTACTCCTTTTCGATCCGTTAAGCTTTTGAAAGCAATTCCCGGTTTTATGATTCGGGAGTGCTATAATCCATTTTGTAAGACGAAAAAACCTGTCTGCGTCTCACTTTATAGAGAATCTTTTAGCAGAAACTATTGTAGATAACTCAAGTTCGCTATTTTTGTGGCCTGATTTTCAGAAGTCATTTTTCATACATATATCTAAACAACAAATCATGTATCGTTCACACAATTGCGGAGAGCTTCGCATGGAGCACGTTGGCCAGGAGGTCAAGCTTAGTGGCTGGGTGCAAACCAGCCGAGATTTTGGAGCATTGACATTTATTGATTTGCGAGATCGCTATGGTATCACGCAGTTGGTTTTCAACATTGATGATGATGCAGAATTGTGTGAGCGCGCACGTAAACTGGGTCGCGAATTTGTGATCGCTGCTACCGGCCTCGTTCGCGAACGAAGCAATAAAAACCCAAACCGCCCGACAGGCGATATCGAAATCGAAGTAAAAGCGTTGGATATTCTTAATTCATCCAAAGTACCTCCATTTACGATTGAAGATGACACCGATGGCGGTGAGGAACTTCGTATGAAATACCGCTACCTCGACTTGCGTCGCGGGCCGGTTCAAAATAATATCATTTTCAGAAGCCAAGTGGCTATCGAAACCAGAAAATATCTTTCTGAGCAACATTTCGTAGAGGTAGAAACGCCTGTATTGATCAAAAGTACACCAGAAGGTGCTCGTGACTTTGTAGTGCCTAGCCGCATGAACCCAGGGCAGTTTTATGCTCTGCCACAGTCGCCACAAACCTTTAAGCAGATTTTGATGGTATCGGGCTTTGATCGTTACTTCCAAATTGTGAAGTGTTTTCGGGATGAAGACCTTCGTGCAGACCGCCAGCCGGAGTTTACACAAATAGACTGCGAAATGGCCTTTGTAACACAGGAAGATGTACTAAATACTTTTGAAGGGCTGACTCGTCACCTATTCAAAACGCTTCGTGGTATTGAGATGGGCGAATTCCCGCGCATGTCTTACGATGAAGCCATGAAGCGCTATGGTTCAGATAAGCCGGATATCCGCTTTGGAATGGAGTTTGTGGAACTCAACGATGTAGCTAAAGGCAAAGATTTTAAAGTATTTAATGAAGCTGAACTAATTGTCGGTATTTGTGCAGAGGGCCAGGCCGATAATTATTCAAATAAGGACATTAAGAAGCTGACAGAGTGGATGCAGCGCCCACAAATTGGTGCGAAAGGACTCGTATATGTTAAAATAAATGAAGATGGTTCTGTCAAATCATCTATCAGCAAATTCTATACAGACGAAGATCTGAAGGAATGGGCTGCAAAATTTGGCGCTAAGCCAGGCGATATGCTACTGATTCTTTCTGGTGAGGCCGAAAAAACCCGTAAACAACTCAACGAATTGCGCCTTGAAATGGGCCGTCGCATGGGCTTGATGAAAGCCGGAGAATTTAAGCCATTATGGGTTGTTGATTTCCCACTATTGGAATGGGATGAAGAGTTAGAGCGTTTTCATGCCATGCACCACCCATTTACATCTCCTAAGAAAGAAGACGTAGATCGCATGTTGGGTGGTGATCACGAAACCATGAAGAGTTTGCGCGCCGACGCTTATGACCTGGTCATCAACGGTGTAGAAATCGGCGGTGGTTCTATTCGTATTCACGATCGAACATTGCAGGAGAAAAACTTCAAGCTGCTTGGCTTTACACAAGAAGAGGCTGAAGCACAGTTTGGCTTCCTGATGGGTGCTTTCGAATATGGTGCTCCACCACACGGTGGTATTGCATTTGGCTTCGACCGATTGTGTGCCGTGATGAAGGATGTGTACTCTATTCGTGACTTTATCGCATTCCCTAAAAACAATCAGGGTCGCGATATGATGATCGATGCGCCATCTGCTGTTGCAGAAGAACAGCTTGATGAGTTGAGCTTAAAGCTAAATATGAAGTCGGCAGAATAACATTTTGATAGGCTTCAAGACTTAGTGTAGTGCCATTACTCTACTTGCGCATAATTTTTAACCGAATAATCGCAAGATAAAATGAGTATTAGCACTACACTTTTCTTTTCTGGGCTTTCGCCCAAAATCTTATCCACGCGCCCTACTTGCCCGCTTACTCATAATACTGGCATAATCAAGGAAATAGATAATTTTAAAGGATAGACTATTGGTTTGTGGCGAATTAAATAAACCATTTAGGTTGTCCATGTAGTTAACTCCGGAAAGGTAACGCTGGTCCAACTCTTCTTCAAAGCCAAAGATGGAGTTTTTCCAAATGATAAAAATATCACTCCCTGGCGCAAATCGCCATCTGTAAATCATATCAATATTGAAGGCATTGAAGCTGGTGTTGTTATTCAGCTCATAATCTGTAGTTCCAAGGGTACCATCTGATTTGAGCGAATGATAAGCATCGTATTCCACTTTTGTCCAATAGTGACGCAGTCGGAACGTAAGTGCCATATTGGCATTAAAACTATAGGCTGCATTAAAATTATTTTCAACCAATACCTGATCCCGACGCCCCATGATTGGTTCGTCTGTTTGCGTTTCTTCATTAGTCAAAAAATCAACAAACCCAATCTCATTGTAGTAAAGACCATTCCAGATAGAGTAGCTAAATTGCAATTTGTCATTAATCCTCAAGGTAGGGGTTATTGAATAATTATAGCGTGTACGTCCTGGCTCACCATGGTTGTGAATATTCGCATTCATACTCACAAAAAAGCGTTTTCTAGAATCAGAACGCATCCAGAAACCTACTGAATTTTTGGTAGGACGTTTGAGGTATTTGCCTTCTACACGTGGCTCAAAATAATCGTGGGTTGGAAATGGCTGAAAAAAGGCCCATACATTCAAATCCCAAAAACCTTTAGTCTGAGCATAAGACCACACCTCTACGCCATAATCGGTATACACTGCGGGTTTGTACAATTGGCTATAGCCGGTCCACATACCAATGCCTGCTCGGTTAAATTTCCAGAAAGGCTTAAAGAAATTGTACTCCATAAAGCCATTAATGGACCGCTCATTGTTATTAAACAAGAAGCCCATATCGTTAATATCGTAGGTATCACTTTCGACATTGAAGTTAGTTCCCCAGTTAAAGTTTCCGCTGGTTTTGCGCAAATTCAGGTTGTAAGAATGCCCCAAGTCGGTATTATCTGTAAAATATTTTTGGGATAGAATAGCTCGTCCACTTAGTTGATAAGAATTAGCTTTATTTCGAAGCTCAAAGACGGTACCGGTTACATTGGCATCATAATCATTGCCATTGCGTAGCACTGTAGTATTGATAAAGGTGACGTAAGAGTTGTTTTTCAGGTTTTGGTCAAACACCAACACATTATAATTTGTCAATGGGTTGGTCTGGACTCTGCGCTCTGTTCCAAGTTCGGTGTCCCGAATTGTGGCATAGGTTTCGCCAGCAGTCGCATTGAAGAAACCAATTCCCAGACCTTTACTTGTTCGCCCTGAAATTTTGGTCGCATTGTACAGTTGCACCTCAGACGGATTATCTACAAGTTCTTCGGTTTCACTAAGCTGATCTTCTACATCGTATAAGTGGAGTGGTTGCCCACCTAGACGGCGGCTATAAAACAAGCCCCCTTTATTAAACAACTCAATTCCTTCAGTAAAAAACTGTCGATTTTCATTGAATCGAACTTCAAAGGGAGAAAGATTGAGAACTTGATTATCTGAACGTGCTTCTCCAAAATCAGGAATCAAGGTCATATCCAAGGTGAAAGCATCGCTAATCCCATATTTGATATCCATCCCGCCATTAAAAGAACGGCCATAACTCTCCGATGGATCAGCAGAAGCATCATGGTGATGCTCGCCATAAACAGCCAAGAAAGGCGTAGCCTGAAGACGAACAGGTGATTTGACATCTTCAATTCCTTTCAGATACCCTGATTGATTAAGAAAGCCATTTACCTGCGGGTCAATCTGGTTCCAAAAGCTTTTTTCTTTACCACGACCAATCAGTCGGCCAAAATTGATGTGCCAGGTTTGTTCTTGTGTATCGGGAAAACGAATAGCTGCATAGGGGATTTTCATTTCGGCTACCCACCCTTCACTGGTAATTCGGGTTTTGCTTTCCCAGACGGCATCCCAGTTGGAGTCTTCTCCAAATGCCGAATACTTGGCATCAAACTGCACTTCGGAAGGCGTAACAATAAAACTTACACCATTAATACCATCGCGATAAGCATCAATAAAGACACCAAACCAGTCTGTGTTTCCGAATTCATCTCGTTGAGATAGCTGCTGCAAAATACTATCCGGGTTGGTATCATGGAGCATAGCTCCGATATACATACCAGTATTGTCGTATAGCACTTTAACATGTGTTTTTTGGGAAGCTGCTTCGCCCGGATTGGGCTCTAGCTGTACAAGGTTGGTAGCAAAAGGGGCGGCTAGCCAAGCCGTTTCGTCCAATACCCCGTCGATAGTGATTTGTTCCGAGATTCGATGAGCGGACACCTCTTTTTTACTTGCGTCAAATTCGGATTGCGCACTCAGGCTGTAGCCGAAAAGGCACAGCAAAAAAGTCCATGCGGTTAGTTTCATCAGGTGATTCTTTTGAGTTAGTCTATTTGATAGGAAGTTTTTTCCTACTATCCATTAATAATTGCAAAAGGGCTTCGTACTTCAACGGCTAATACTTTGATAACTAAAGATATACTTCTTTCACTTAAATGATGCTTAAGTTTTTAGCTATCCCCTTTTCTATTGCTATCAGGTAATACTTCTTTTTTAAGAGAAGATTACAACGCCTTCTTATTTTTTCTCTAGTAACAGTATTGTATCAAATGAAAAGAGAAAATGTAAGTTTGCTTACAAAGACAAGCAAAAAACGGAAGGGTTGCAGAGCATGCTGTCTGCAACAGCAAAAACCTTGTTGTTTAAGGTTATTACCTCCTTACACGCGAAAAGATGCCAAATACAAGTGTTTTGACGTTTGCCGAAAGGCTTCAAAGAACAACAAAACGGAAAAGCCATGGCTCATACCTGATCTTACAATAGAAATTTGTAAATTCCCGTTTCGAAAAAGTGAAGCCCTACTGGTTTCATTTATTGAGAATGATTAGCGTTTATTTGTGAAATACCTCATACCACACTTCATTCAAGAACAATATCAGCGAAGAGCATTTCACGGTAAAATGAATGCATTTACCGTATTTGTTGACCTTTCTGGTTTTACTCCGCTTACCGATACATTGATGCAAGCCGGCCCTGGTGGGGCTGAGCAACTATCTATTATTCTTAATGAAATATTTGAGCCGCTCGTCCGACTCGTTTACAGTCAGGGGGGCTTCATTCCTTATTTTGCCGGAGATGCTTTTACCGCAGTTTTCCCAGAAGAAGAGCATCGATCTGCTTCTGATATACTGGAAGCGACCATACAAATGCATCAGCTGTTTGCCAATCGGGAAAGCCGTTTCGGTGAATTTACCATTGGTATCAAGTCAGGGATATCTCACGGAGAAGTAGAATGGGGAATTGTAGGGTATAAGCAAAAATCTTTTTACTTCAGAGGTGCTGCAATGGATGGCTCCGCTGAGTCACAAAAAAGAGCGGAAGATGAAGATATCATTGTCGATGAAGTTTTCCTCAGTAGGTATCCCAACCATCAACAATTATCGTGGGCGCATATAGGCGATGGATATCACAAATTGCTAGATATTCCGGATGTTCCCAAATGGGAATTGACGGCACCTTCGCTCCCTAAACTTGCTAAAGCAACCGCACTTCACTTTTTGCCTCGTGCCGTAGTTGACTACAATCAGGATGGCGAATTCCGCTCGGTATTGTCCATCTTTTTGTCATTTGAGGGTGTAGAAACCCACGATCAACTCAATGATTTCGCCAGTATTGTACTCGAAGAAATTAGCAATTTTTCTGGCTACTTTAAAGAAATTGACTTTGGTGACAAAGGGGGCGTTATGGTCGCTTTATTCGGAGCACCCGTCACTTATGAAAATAGTGTAGAACGAGCCATGGAGTTCATTCTTTCCCTTACGGAAAATCTGGATGAGCTTGTCAAGACTGGACTCAGGTACCGTGTTGGAGCGACTGTTGGTACGGCCTATACGGGCGTAATCGGTGGGCACGAACGTTGCCAATACGCTGCCGTTGGAAACCGGGTAAACCTGGCGGCACGAATTATGTCCAAAGCTAACTGGGGAGAAGTGTTGGTAGACCTAGACATTCAAAAAGATCCTAGATTTCGTTTTCTTAATAAAGGCGCAATTCATTATAAAGGTATCACTGGCTCCGTACCTACGTATCGGCTTATAGGCCGAAATTACGAGAGCCGGTCTAATTACCTCGGTAAAATTGTTGGTCGCTCAAAAGAGCTTTCCAAACTAATCGATATTGCACAGCCTATTTTTAAAGGCGAAAATGCAGGCATCGCTTATATCTTTGGCGAAGCTGGCGTCGGCAAAAGCCGATTGGCCTACGAAATCAGAAAAATACTGGTTAATGAACATCTGGCAGAGTGGCATATCTGTCAGACAGATCAGATACTCAAAAAGCCATTCAATCCTTTTACTTACTTCCTTCGAAACTATTTTGAAGTATCGCCGGATATCAGTTCTGAAATGAACCGGGATAATTTCATTGCTCGCTTTGATAAAATAGTAGACGAACTGGAACAAGTGGATACCAAAGATGCGAAAACAGTACTGCGAGAACTTCGTCGTACCAAGTCAGTTTTGGGAGCATTGATCGGCATCCATTTTAAAGATTCAATTTGGGGGCAACTGGATGCAAAGGGACGTTATCAAAACACCTTGTCGGCAATCATCAACTTGATATTAGCCATTTCAACGGTACGGCCAGTCGTCATTGAATTGGAAGATGCCCATTGGATAGATGACAACTCCAGAGAGTTATTGCATGAGTTGGTTCGGCAAATTGGTCGCTACCCGATTTTATTATTGATTACTTCTCGCTTCAAAGATGATGGCTCCAAACCTGTGTTGTTGAATAACCTTCAACTTAAAGCCAGCAATCTTACTGTATTTGAAATTGACCTGAATACCTTACATCCACATGCCGTCCGAAATTTTGCGGAAACAGCTTTGCAGGGAAAAATAAGTGAAGGGTTTTTCAATCTATTATTGCGTACCTCCAATAGTAATCCGTTCTACCTGGAGCAGGTGCTGGAATACTTCATGGAACGAAACCTTGCAAAAAAGGAAGATGGCGTATGGAATATCAAGGAAGAAAGCTTTGAAATTTCAAACTCTATCAACTCAATTCTGACTGCACGGATTGACCGCTTGTCCACTCTTGTAAAAGAAACAGTAAAATCGGCTGCAGTTATCGGACGAGAGTTTGAGCTACCTATTTTGACGGAAGTCATGAAAGCCCAGCCAATTTTCACCTCCAAAAACGGGCAGACCGGAAGTATACTCAAAGAACAAGTGAAAGCCGCTGAACGGGTTCAGATATGGCATGCGATGAATGAATTGCGCTATATATTTCGGCACTCTCTCTTGCACGAAGCCGTGTATAGCATGCAATTGCGAACGAGGCTACAGTACTTGCATCGACTTATTGCCGAAGCAATTGAACGCATTTTTGCTAAGAAGCTTGAAGAAAGGTATGTAGACTTGGCTTTTCATTATGAGCAAGCTGATGTTTTTCACAAAACCTGTGAATATTTGCATAAAGCAGCTGATTATTTCAAGAGTAATTATCAGAATCAGCAAGCTCTTGATTATTACGAAAAGTTGCTGGAAAAGCTCAATGTACAGGAAAACAAAACCCATCAACTCGAAACACACCTAAATAAAGGTAAAGTACTAGAGTTGATCGGAGACTGGGAAAGCTGCCAAGATGAATACGAAAAAGCGCTGCAACTGGCGAAAGAAAGTCGAGATGCACTTTTGCTCGGAAGAGCGAATAACGAATTGGGGCATCTGTTGGTTCTAAAAGGCAACTACCCCGAAGCAACGGCCTATCTGGAGAAAGCCGTGAAAATGTTCGAGTCGATAGAAGATCAACACGGACTGGCCAGAATCAATGGTAATATTGGTGATTTGTATTTCCGCCAAGGGCAATATGAACAAGCCAAATCTTACTTTGAACGCAGCATCGAAATTGGCTATGAAATTGATGAATCAGAAGTGAGCGCCCAAGTGGTAGCCAATTTAGGCTTGACCTATATGAACCAAGGGCGCTACGAGGAAGGAATTAGTTGCCAACTGGTACAACTGGAAATCAGTGAACGCAACAACGACAAACAAGGCATGGCAACCTTGTTCACTAATCTCGGTATTGTCTACTTTGAAAAAGGGGCTTATGACGATGCGCTAGAAAGTTTCCGAAAGGGACTCAAACTAAGTGAAGAACTTGGTAATAAACTACTCACTTCTATCGCCATTGGATGTATTGGCAGTGTGTACGAGCGCAAAGGCGATTATGAAACAGCCATGAAGCACTTCCAGCGCGACCTCGAATTATGTGAGGAGTTGGGCGATAAACAAGGGACGGCTATTGCATTGGGGCTGATTGGTGAACTACTCAGCATAGAAGGAAAATTCCACAAAGCCATCGAATTTTTGCAAAAAAACCTTATGCTTTGTGAGGAACTCGGCTACCAAAAAGGTATTGCCAAAGCAGTGAATACATTGGCAGATGTGTTTTACTATACCGAGCAATATGAACGATCATTGCATTACTACAATAGGGCGATAGAGGTAACTCGCCGAATCAATAATAAATTGGTACTGGGCTCCAGCTTAGCTGAAAAGGGGAGTGTTTTGCTAAAGACAAACAAGCTGAATGAGGCTGTTGAAGTTTGTAAAGAAGCACTACAACTAGCTAAACAACTCGGCAATCCAGATTTATTATTTGAAGCCAGAATGCTCAAAACAAGAGTAACCGCTCAGAAAGAAGGCCAGGAAGCCAGCCGTGAGCTATTGATGCAATTGTTGGAGATGAACCTCAACCAAGCTCAACGGGCCGCTGTTTATTATGAATTGTTTTTGTTGTATCCGGGGCATACCGAATACAAAACACTGGCTAGAGAAATTTATGACGCATTGTATACTGCAACTCCTCGTCACAGCTACAAAGTTAGACTCCGTGAATTAGCAGACGATTAAAAAGCTGTTTTCTTATAAACAAAAACAAGTCTTCTTTACTTTTACGAATAGACAAACAAGTCACTTCTCAGGGTTTCGCAGCTCTGTTAATTTTGCAATCATATAATCTTCACCTATGCTTCAAACCCGGCAACTCGAGTTTTCCTATGATGGAAAAATGCAGTTCCATTTTCCCGACTTTTCCTGTGCCAGCAAAGAAAGTTGGCTACTCCTTGGTCAGTCTGGTAGTGGTAAAACCACACTGCTACACCTACTTGGTGGTATGCTTACGCCTAAAAAAGGACAGATTATTGTAAATGAGCAGGATATCACAAGGCTTTCCTCCTCCCAGCTTGACCGCTTTCGGGGACAACACATCGGTATTATTTTCCAGAAGTCTCATTTTGTAAAAGCCCTAACGGTTGAAGAAAACCTGGTACTGGCTCAGCAATTAGCTCGCCTTTCGGTCGACCGAAACCGTGTACAATCATTGTTGGATCGGCTGAATGTAGGACACAAGCTCAAATCCAAACCAGACAATCTGAGTATTGGAGAGCAGCAAAGGGTTGCCATCGCTCGGGCGATTATCAACAAACCGACCATCATTCTGGCTGATGAACCTACCTCTGCGCTGGATGATCACAACTGTACGGAAGTGATTGCCTTGTTGGAAGAAGAAGCTCATAAGGCAGGAGCAACACTACTAGTGGTAACGCATGATAACCGTTTGAAAACCAAATTTTCCAATCAAATCCTTCTGGATCAGGAAATACAAAAGCTCTAACATCATGAATATCTTCCAGATAAGTTGGAAAAATATAATCAACAAACCACTCAATGCTACCCTTAGCTTGGTTTTATTTGCTTTAGGGGTGGGCTTGATTTCACTGCTATTGATACTCAATAAACAGATTGAGGAAAAGTTTGAGAAAAACCTTGCTGGTATCGATCTAGTAATTGGTGCCAAAGGAAGTCCACTACAATTGATACTAGCGAGCATGTACCACATCGATGCTCCGACCGGAAATATTTCGCTGAAATCGGCTGCCCCATTCCTCAATCCCAAACATCCACTGATTGGTACAGCGGTACCGCTTTCAGTTGGCGACAACTACAAAGGATACCGAATTGTCGGTACAACACCAACCATACTAGAATTGTATGATAGCGTGCAGGTAGAAGAAGGCCGAATTTGGGAAAATGTATTCGAAGTCGTAGTCGGAAAAGTCGTGGCACAAAAAGTAGGCCTGAAACTGGGTGACAGATTTTATGGTTCTCATGGCTTGATGGACAATGATGACCTTGCTCATGATGATGTAGAAGCATTCAAAGTGGTTGGTATTTTGGAAGGAACAGGTTCGGTGGTGGATCAGTTGATTCTCACAGCTAACCAGACCGTCTGGGCAGTACATGATCATGGGGCAGAAGAAAGTGCAAGCGATACGGCTGCAACGCATGACCATCATACACATACCATGGACTTATCAAAGCCACTTTCAGAATACCCTGAAAAGGATATTACTTCTTTGTTGATCAAATTTAAGTCGAGGAGTTTTCAAACGCTCAATATGCCTCGATCAATCAACGAAAATACGGACATGCAAGCTGCAACTCCTGCAATTGAGATTAATCGAATTTACAGCATGATCGGCGATGGGGAAGAAGCACTTCGGTATTTGGCGATTATTATTATCATAGTTTCGGGGCTAAGTATTTTTATTTCTTTGTTTTCCTCCTTACGGGAAAGGCGATATGAGCTGGCATTGATGCGAGTCATGGGTGCTTCGCCCGGAAAATTATTCTTGTTGATTATTCTGGAAGGCTTGCTTTTGGCAGTGATCGGCTATGTGCTGGGCATCCTGATCAGTCATCTGGGTATGTCGGTATTTGCCACCCAAATGGAAGAGACCTATCGGTATTCGTTTTCTGGCTGGTCTTTCTTGCCACAGGAGGCTTATTTGCTGGTTGGGGCATTAGCGGTTGGGTTTCTGGCAGCAGTAATACCAGCTATTCAGGCAAGAAATACAGATATATCGACCACTTTGTCGGAAGGCTAGGTTTAAAATATCATTAAAGGTATTTGTCTGCAATAATCATTAATTTGCAGTTCTTCAAAAAAAACATGATATGATGCGATCTGTTATATATATGGTATTCTTATTATTTCCTTTAGGCGCTTTCGCGCAAACGACGGCCGGAACAATTTGGCGAACGCTTGGTGGAGTACAGATAGAAAAAGAATACGACCCTATGATTGGAATGGAAATCATTCGTCCAACTTTTGGTCCACTAATCACTGCACTAGAGGGCAAGGAAGTGGAAGTCAAGGGCTATATTATTCCCCTTGAGGGAAAAAAGAAACAAGGCCACTTTATGTTTTCGGCTTTTCCCTACAACATGTGTTTTTTCTGCGGTAAAGCCGGTCCGGAGTCAGCGATGCAAGTATTTACCAAGAAAGGCCAAGAAGTTGTCTACACAGATGAAGCCGTTATTGTGAAGGGTATATTGCGTTTGCGCAGAAATGACGTCACCGGACTAATTTATGCCCTCGAAAACGCTGAATTAATCGAATAAAATAAAAAAAATCAATAATGAGAAACTGGATCATTCGCATATTCACACTCTTTTTGGTATTTGCGGTAACGCAAAACGTAAATGCACAGGAAGAAAATGTCTGGAAAACGCTTTCCAAAATTACATTCCGCAAGCAGTACGATGAAATGCTAGGCTTCAAAGTCGATGTACCGGTGTTTAGTGAAGACATCAAAAAAATTGCTGATCAAGAGGTGGTTATAAAAGGCTATATCATACCGGTAGAGGGCTACAAAAGTCATAAGGAGTTTGTATTCTCTGCATTTCCATACAATATGTGCTTTTTCTGTGGTGGTGCCGGACCAGAAACGGTAATGGAAGTATACGCTAAAGAGCCTATCAAATACACTGCCGAAGCGGTAGCGATCAAAGGCAAACTCGAACTCAACAATAGCGATGTGAATCGTCTTATCTACGCCCTGCGCGATGCTGAACTGATTGAAACGATCAAATAACTGTT
>JALEHC010000433.1 GCA_022763215.1 Saprospiraceae bacterium | reverse complement strand
CACCGCCGCCAGGAATGAAAATCCAACCACCGCCACCTCTTCTACGACGACTTTTTCTGCGGCGACGATCCATATCGTAACGACCACCTCGGTAATAACCGCCATCATCGTCATCATCATCACCGCCGCCGCCAAAGCGAGATGCGATGAAAATAATGGCAATAATGACTACAATGACCAATATCGCAGGGATACCGCCTTGTGCATCACGTTTTTGGCTACCAGGTGGGTTATCATTGGTGTATTCTCCTTTAGCCAAGCCAATTACAGCATCCCAGGCACGATCAATACCAGTATAAAAATCGCCTTTTTTGAAGTTGGGAACGATAATATTTTCGATGATACGCTTCGCCATGGCATCCGGCAGAAAACCCTCTGCTCCATAGCCGGTAACAAAGCGTACTTTTCGATCATCCTTAGCAACGTACAACATCACTCCATTGTCTTTTCCTTCATCGCCTATTTTCCAGGCATCATAAATAGACATAGCACGGTCAAAGTCATCTTGTCCATCTAGGCTGGTTTCGGTTACCAATACCAACTGCGTAGACGTTTCATCTGCGTATTGTACCAATTTGCGCGCCAGCGCGTCTTGCTGTGAACGGGTAAGTATATTGGCAAAATCATTAACCGGCCCTTCTTTTCTACTTTCCGGTATGGGTTGCTGTGCCAACATGGAAAATGAAAACAACAAGAAAAATAACTGAAGTAATGTATATCGCATCGTATTTTGGATCACTTTGATTATCATAAGTAATTAGACGGAATTATGAACAAGGGAAATTTTATAAGGTCAGTACAAAATAATCTCCTAAGTATCTTATCATCAGTTAGTTCAATCATTTTGTGCTGACAAATTTCACTTATCCATAATTTTGATCCGTCATTTACCTTTATTATCACTCAAAAACAGAAAAAAGGCAAATATTAACGATTAAAAGCCAACAACTTCCGATCAATTGAATGACGGCTAGTTGTAAGAAATATCATCCGGTAATTCGTTTTCATCACCTTGCTCATAAGGGAAAAATTGCTTCAATTTAGCACCGATTTGCTGAATAGCCAGACTAATTCCTTCCGCAAATTGACCACCTTTAAAATGTGCTTGCATCAAGTCGCGTTCATCTTCCCAAAAGTGTTCGCTCACTTTTTCATTGATGCCTTTATCACCAATAATCGCAAACTCTTTTCTCTCCGGAGCTAAAACGATAAGTACCCCATTTCGCAAGGCTGTTTTGTGCATACCCAACTTTTGGAAAATAATCGTCGATAATTCCACAATATCACCTTCTGCATCGGCTTCGATATGTACTCGGATTTCTCCGGAGGTGTTTTTTTCAGCCTCCTGAATCGCCCGAATGATCTGATCTTCCTGCTCCTTATTAAAAAACTTTATCATAACGATAGGCATTCATCAATAATAAAGGCGCAGAAATTGTACATAAATTCCGCGCCTTTAATGTTTATTTAGCTAATCCTTAAAATTCTACTTTAGGTGCATTCTGTGCACTGGCATCTGCTTCAAACTGTGCTTTTTCATCAAAACCAAAAATGGTTGCATAAAAATTGCCAGGGAATCGACGTACTTTTTTGTTGTACTCCGTTACCTGATCGTTAAAGCGGTCGCGTTCTACCTTAATCCTGTTTTCTGTACTTTCCAATTGCGACTGCAATTCTAAGAAGCTCTGATTAGCCTTTAGCTCCGGATAATTTTCCGAGACCGCTAAGAGTCTTCCAAGGGAAGAAGAAAGGCCACTTTGTGCCTGCTGAAACGCCTTCAATTGATCTGGCGTGATATTAGAAGGATCAATAGTGATATTCGTTGCTCTTGCACGTGCATTGGTAATTTCTGTAAGTGTTTTCTGCTCAAATTCTGCAATTCCTTTTACCGTATTCACTAGGTTCGGAATCAAATCTGCACGACGCTGATAAGCACTTTGCACTTTTGACCATGCGTTTTCGATTTCTGCTTCTGCATCAATAAAAGAATTATAGCGGCTACATCCACCACCGAAGAGTACAAGTCCGATTAATAGAATTACACCACCAATTACTAATGTTCTCATTGATTATTATTGTTTATTATAAAAATGCTTTTCTCCTGTTTGATTCCCGAAAGGGATTGGGTTTCACTAGGTTGAAAGATGTCATTTTTCCAGTAAGGAAAATAATTTTAACGAACTGCCTCCTTATTTTTTCGACTAATCACTGCTCCAAAAACAACTTGATCAGTTCTTCCGCCGCTCTGAAAGGCGATGTTGTTCCTCGAACCACAGCTGCTTCCAGTTCTTTCATGCGCGTTTTCACTGCCGGATGCTGTTCAAACAATCGTTTCAGCTGTTGCTGAATGCTTTCTTCAAACCAATACCGAGCTTGAGCACTTCGCTGGTCTTCAAAAAAGCCCGTTTGCTTCATTTGCTCCTCAAATTTGCAAATAATACGCCAGATTTCCGCAATTCCGCTCTGCTCAATTGCAGAACAAGTCACTACTTTTGGTTGCCAGCGATTCTTTTTCATCGGAAATAAGTGCAATGCGTTGCGATAAGCCTGTCGGGCTTGTTTGGCTAAAGCCAACCGACTGCCGTCTGCTTTGTTAACGGCCAGCAAATCTGCCATTTCTACCACTCCTCGTTTGATTCCTTGTAATTCATCTCCTGCACCAGGCAACAACAATAACAAGAAAAAATCGACCATGGAGTGCACCGCCACTTCAGACTGCCCCACGCCTACCGTTTCTACGATGATACTGTCATAGCCAGCCGCTTCGCAAAGAATGATCGTTTCCCTGGTTTTTCGGGCAACACCGCCCAGCGACTTACCTGCCGGTGAAGGTCGAATAAACGCATGCTCTTCCATAGCCAGCGATGACATTCTCGTTTTATCGCCCAGAATGCTGCCTTTGGTGAGTTGTGAACTCGGATCAATCGCCAAAATAGCTGGTTTGCGTTGTTTTTCGATCAGAAACTTCCCGAATGCTTCTATAAATGTACTTTTTCCAACTCCGGGTGTCCCCGTAATGCCTAGTCTGATAGAGCTTCCGCTAAATGGTAAACAAGCGTCTATAATCTGCTGGGCTTTCGCCAAATGGGCCTCTTGCGTGCTTTCTACCAGTGTGATCGCCTGACTCAGGCGCACCCGATCACCTTTGCGAATGGCCTCCACAAATTCAGGAGCTGCTGGCAGAGAACGACTGCGATTTTTACGCAGCTTCCGCAAATTTGGGTTCAACTTGGCTGGCTGTTTCACCCCTTCTTTGGTACTCGGTTTGGTATTTTTTGGCTTTTCCTGATCTGACATAGTTCTACTTTACAAGCCCTTTTTTCAATTTATTTGTTTTTAAAAACACGCATTAACAACAAATATATGCAACTAACAGCGTTTTAAGAGGTGTTAAAATTCCTAAGGCAATTATATTAAAATTTTAACAATACTTACAATTACCTATCTATCAACATATTAAAACAAAGGCAAAGATTAACAAAAGTCACATGAAGCTAATTGATTTGGTTAAACTTTCCTAATTCAGATCGATTGCTTGTGACCAGCCCTTTTGCCCCTTGTCTGAATAATCTTTTCTTTTCTTCTTTGTACTGACGCTGACGATTACTCAATAACCAAATGACAATCTGATGTATGAATGAACAGGGCAAAAAGATGCCCTAAAAAACGAATTATTATTAAGGTGATTTGATGGAACCCCAAAACAACCAGGGTGAAGGGACAGTAATGTTCCTTCACCTAATGAAAACAAAAAAATTTCATTTTCCAGTATTCGTTTAATAACCTGAATCGCGTACTTTCTCCTCGTAAGAGGGGGAAGTACTTTTTCGAAAAAACTAAACCACAGCTTATGCAAAATACATATACACTTTTCCTTTCTCCTACTTCTCTGTTTAGAATTCATCAGGCATTACTACAATAAACTTACCTGCCAACCCAGAGGAAATCGTTCACCATTAATTTAAGAGCTATATGAATTCTAAAATGCTATTTATAGCTATCGGCTTTTTGTTGATAGCTACGAGCGGGCATGCCCAGTATTATTCAGGGGTAGCCCGACAAGATCAATTCCGTGTAGGAGATTTATACTTTTCAGCTAATTATCAAGGCCTAAAATCTTATATGCAGGTCTTAAAGACAGAAAACCCTGATTTGCATACCACTATGCGACCGGTATTTGACAATATCAAACGCAAACGTGATGCTGGACTGATCAGCTTTGTGATGGGAGGTATCATAGGAGGGATTATGATTTTTAGCGGATTCCCCGAAGAAGAAACGGGGCGTTTTGGTCAACCTGTATTAGATAACGATCCCAATGCTGGTCTGCTTTTTGGTGGAGTAGGTATGCTCCTTCTCGGCGGCACCATTGGAGCAGTTGTCATGCCGCGCGAAAATGATTATTACGACTTTATCAATTTACACAATCGCAACACAGAGCAAGATAAAATGGAATGGAAAATGGGCTTTGAGCTCATCGGTAGTCAACATCCCGGACTCCGCTTTCAGTTTACATTTTAAGCCAAGCCCTGGTTACCCGACTTTTTTTAGGAGACACCCATAAACGCAGTCTCTTTAGAAGCTATGAAAACTTTGGCTCCGCCATTTGTAACAAAGAGGTATATTATCTATTTCATGTAATTGCCTCACTCTCTCGGCTTACGTTACATTGGCGGAGTTTTCCTTTTATCAAACTTTCCTTCTATGAAAATGCCTTTATTTTTTAT
>JALEHC010000432.1 GCA_022763215.1 Saprospiraceae bacterium | reverse complement strand
TTCCCGTATTTCAACCAATAGCTGATTGATTTTTAGGTAATCTGGTTGTTCTGGTAGTTTGGACTGATCAAAGTAGTATTCAATTTGCGCCAAGCGTTTCTCGGCTTCCTTGACCAAATCGTCATATTCAAACTTACCTTTTCTTATTTCCAACAAAACTTCCCGATTAGGTCTTCTGACTCGAATCTCTTGATGCTGTGCAATTTCAGCAGCCATATCGAGTAATCGAAAAGTATGCATCATATTTTTGGCATCGTAATTTTTGCCGTGCTCAATGGTATTTTCGTATCGTTGTTCGTTTCGTAAATTCACCCAATCCCAGTATTGCTTATATTCTTTGCAATAGACTTGATAGCCATTTTTGTTGAAGCTAAGTAAGCCAATTTTCTCAACACCTTTTGGCACAGAGCTAAGCAAAATATCATTGGCAGTTGGTTTGTTCATAATTCCTTTCAAGCCCAGATCACCCTTTTGATCGTAGAAAATAGCGTAAGTATTCGGGAAGTTAGGTACGCTGACTAACCCACATTTTTCTTGTTCCAATGCTTCATTTTGCAACCAGTCTTTAAGCGGTATTGAGCCGTGCTCTTTGAGTACGTAGCAAAAGTCCAAAACAGTTTTGCGCTCTTTGGACATAGGATTATTGATTTTTTTATTGAGGCCCTTCGCTTTTCGAATTTGGGTAAAAGCATAACCTGCAAAAGTTTGCTTACAAGCTTTGGAAAGAAAATATTCAGGCTTTATCTTTTGGAAAAGTTGATGCTGATAGCGGATACAATCTGCTGGCATAGCCAGTAATTCTAGCATATTGGGGTTGCTGGAGCTCAATAATTCGAAAAAACGACCGAGTTCGTAATAGACTTCGTCATTCTTTTCGTCACTAACTTGTGGTGTATATTCTAAACCAAAGAATTGGGAACGAGGAAGCACAAAAACTCCTCTTAGGTCTACGTCGCTACCTGCTACATTGGTGCCGTAGGCATGGCTGCCGCATACGGCTTCGAAGAAAAGAATATTAGGATGAGTAACTTCAGAAATGGTCATGGAGCAATTCTTTTTTGCCAATAACTAAAATCCGGTTTTTTTCGTTTCAGCTTTGCTTTGGCAAAAAAAACAGGAGCGATCTCGTGCCAGATCGCTCCTGAAAATAATGTACTCTCTCAAAATTATGTCATTTACCCTCAGGGGTTTTCTAATCTTTTATCAGAAAATCCCTAATTCACCACTATGACAATGTTAATTAGGTGTTACCCTGACACGAAGTCCAATTTTTTTTTAAAAAAAGTATAAAAAAAGAAGAATTGATAATCCCTGACAGCGGAAAAGCTTGTAGATACTGGCTTTTACCTTTCGGTAAATAAAAAAGGCGCCGTGAAAAAATTAAAAGAAAATGGTAAATCTGCGCTGATTGTGCCCACTAAATAGCCCTACGCCATTACCTACATTAGAATAAATCATATCAGGCTCAATAAAATACTGGAAGGTCGTATTTGGAGATATTTCAAGACTTTGCACAGACTTTCGAAACAGATAAGCCGCTTCTTGATGCTTTTTTAGTGAAAAATAGATCGGAGCTTTTATTTCTGATTCGGTATAAATATCATACTCAATAAATAAACGTAGTTTAATTGAGCCTTCGCCCCGATTAGCATCTGTAAAAAAAATACCCTGATTTTCTAAATTACTGATCAACCCATCTACTTGTGTATGTGCCGGATCAATCTTACTCAGGTTGATATCGCGATGAACTCCATTAATGATCTTAACGGTATCGTCATTCATAACATCAAAGGTAACGACAGGGGAATAGGCCGATAGTTCGAAGTATTCTTGTTGGCCACTTTCGTGGAAAATCTCAACATCCAATTCTACTTGATAAATTTCTTGTCCAGGAGGAGTGGCTTCTGGTGGAAGCTTCTTGGTATTCAATATACGAACGATAGGGGCTTGTGGTGCTGCCGGTACTTCCCCACGCGTATAAACAGGTAACAGACCCGGAATTTCAATTTCTAGTTCGTATACCGCATTTATTTGAGGATAAAAACGATCCAGGCTGTAAATACTACCACCTATTGGTCCCGTATGAGCGTTTCTCTTGAGTGGTAGGATATGGATTAGTTTTTCATTTTCAAAAACCTTAATCGTTGCATTGTCTACTTTTGGATTTCGTTGAAAAGGGCTTTCCGGTGGCGTTGTTTTGGAAACCCAGACGGTAAATAGACTATCTGGATTGAAATTGGCATAAATGATTGGTTTTTCCACAAAGAGATTCAGGTCAACTTCTTGTTCACATGAAGAAAACAAGAACAGTACCATCAGGCTGTATAACAGGTTGCGTTTTTTCATCTCTTTACTGGAATTCAAATTTTAAACTAAAGTACGGAAGTATTGGCAATAAGTAAACCTCTAGATACTTGGGTTGCTGTAACTGAAAGTAAGAGGGGCGGTATATCATATTAAAGGGATTATTTCGGCTATACGCATTATACACGCCAAGCGTAGCTGAAAAATTTCCCCACTTTGTATCTTTTTCATATCTGCCCGATACATCAAGACGATGATTAGCAGGTAAGCGTACATTATTTTTTTCGTAATCCAGATAATACGGCCCTTCCGGGAAAGTATACTGCCCAACAGGCAAACTCACCAATTGTCCCGTACCAAATAACCAGCTAAAACTAAGTATATAACGTTCTGCTATTTTTATATCCGAATACAAGTTAATGGTATGCCGGCGATCATATCGATAATTGAAATCAAGACCGCCATTAATGGCATCAAAATTACGCCTACTTCGCGCCCAGGTATATCCCAAGCCCCCTTGCCAAAAGCCTAGTTTCTTTTCCAAAAGCAATTCAACACCATAACTGTAACCACTTCCGGTAGCGATTTTGGTTGCATAACTGAGTTCATCATCGATTCCTGGGCGACTGTAAAGCGGAACCCCAGGTACAAGATCCACTAGATTATCGAAATCTTTGTAATACAAATCGAGCCTTAGCTGAACGGCATTATTAATTTTGTACTGCAAGCCGGTTTCATAAAGGGTAGAGGTCTGAGGTGGTGCTTCGGCTGTAGCCGGAACATAAGTATCTTCAGGTAAGCCAAATTTTGATTCAGTTAGTACATGTAGCGATTGATTCATTTTGCCCCAAAACGCAAATCCTTTCAATTTGGATGAAAACAAGTAAGACATGCCAAGCCGAGGCTGTAAATATAAAAAACGCTCACCCTGAGTCGTAAAGGCATCTGCTCGTAAGCCAAAATTGAATTGGAGTTTGGAAGTGGCTACCCAGTTGGCATCGGCATAAAGGCTATACTCATTGGCTTTCAGGATTGGGTTCTGAAACATGTCCAACTGACTGATCGTATCTTGTGGAAACTGAAAATTGCCCGACTGAAAACGCTGGCGATTAATGCGGGTACCATATTCAAGTTGTAAGCCCGGCTTCAGATTGGTCGTAAACGCAGCTGCAATGGAGTAGCTGGTAATTGCGGAAGAACTTTCAAATAATTCTGCCGGAAGGCCATTGGTCTGAATATCATTTTCAAAATACCGAATCTCAAAGTTTTTTTCCGAAAGGAAATTAAACCGACTGTAGGTAGCCGTAAAATTAGCAAAGGTTTTGGGGCTGAACTCTCTATTCCAGCGTAGTGCCATGAGTTGGTTACCCCAGCCTATATCTTGTTTGTCAGAAGTTTCAATGCGAATGTCTTGATCTTGGAAAAGAAAGCGATCAAATATTGTTTTTTGATCTGCAAATTGGTCTCTACCTGCATAAAAACTAAAAAACACTTTGTCTTTGGGGCTTACCTGATAGTGGGCTTTCGCCAAAATATCATGGAAGGCATATTGATATTCTCCCTTTTGTCCATCTTTATTGCGCATGCTTCTGCTCAGATTACGCAGCAGAAAATCGAGATGCGTTCGGCGTGCTAAAAGCATAAAACCGCCTTTATCCTTCACTATGGGCCCTTCCAGTAGGCCTTTGGTAGCAATTAATCCGGTCGTTAGGCTGGCCCGATAGTGTTTGGTATTGCCCTCGCGGGTGCGAACATCTATAACTGAAGAGAGTCGACCACCGTATTTAGCTGGAAAACCACCTTTCATGAGTTTGAAGGAATGGACCGTTTCAAGATCAAAAATAGAAAATAAGCCCAAGGCATGATTCGGGTTATAGACTGGCACCCCATCAAACAAAACGAGGTTTTGGTCGGCACTGCCACCTCTGATATGGAGTCCGCCCAGTCCGTCTGCACCGGTTTGTACTCCTGGTAGATTGTGGCTCATTCGAAAGGCATCGGCTTCGCCGCCGAGTGCAGGCATGACTGCCACATGTGGCACCGAAAGTTCATACTGATTAGGAGCTGGTAAGCCTTTTAGGCGAAAGCCAGAAGGTTTGCTGCGAACGACGATTTCTTCGAGCATGAGCGAGGGCTGTAGCCGAATTTGTGTGCTTCGGTTATCGAATAAGTAAATACTTCTTTCTGCAACTTTGTAGCCTGTAAAGGAAATAAAAAATTCATAACGGCCTTTTGGAAGAGAAATCGAAAAGAAGCCATACTCATTTGTATAGGCACCTTTAGACTCGTCCTTGAGGCCAATAGTAGCACCAATCAGTGGTTCTCCGTTGTTGGCATCTTTTATATAGCCTTTATAGGTGAAAATTTCTGGTTCTTTTTTAATGAGAATGATGTAACCGGAAGCCCATTTGTATTCAATGTCAAAGTCTTTAATGAGTTGTTGAAGAATGACTTTGAGCGGCCATTTGCGGGCATGAAGGCTAACGCGATCATCCGGTGAAAAAATATTATCAGAAAATATAATATTAACCCGTGTCAGGTCGCTAAGAGCATGAATAGCTTCTTTAGGATGGATTTTGTCAAAGCGGACACTATACGTTTCCTGCAATTCCGCTTGGGAATAGGCTTTGGTATTTATAAAAAATACCA
>JALEHC010000064.1 GCA_022763215.1 Saprospiraceae bacterium | reverse complement strand
TTTCATTTCCATGATCTATTACTTTGTCAATTATCTCTGTATTTCCATGCTCATATTCGAATGTACTATTACCGGGAGTTTGTTTAATAGCATCTTCTAACATTTCATAGATATTTTGTCTTGGTATCGGAGAAATATTGGTGATTTCTTGAAAATGAAGAAGTAACCATAATTCAAAGACTTCATTACTCAAAGCAATTTTTATATCGTTCTTTTCAGCAATATCATACGCATCTGTGAACCGTTGAATCGTAGTTGGATTTCTGTCGAAATCATCTTTATCAAAAACAACCCATTTAAAGTCGATTTCTTTTTTGGCCTGATCTGATAGCTTTTTTATTTCCTTTATGGCTTGTTGAACAACTCCAAGTCCATCTTGGCCCGCTCCAATACATCTTATAAAAAAGGTTTCATTAGGAAATTTTTCCTTGAATTTACCAAAATAGAACGGCTCTGTTTTCTCATCTTCACATACAATAACACATAAATGTTCGTACTTTCTAAATCTAATAGGCCTTTCTACACGTTCTCTTTTTTTTCGTGGTTTATTGATTTGTCCTTTACGCGCCATTATGGATGAGATTTGTGTATAGGTCTTTTATTTGATCAATTTTTTGAAGATTAGGAACCGCACCGTATCTTCCTTCTAAATATCTTTTCTCTTTATCCGTATCTGGTCTCTCTTTAGTACCCTTTTGATCAAAGTATCTCATATCAGATAAAGAGAAAACCTCTGTAGCGTCAAGTTCATTTGTTTCTGTGAAATTGATTTGATCTCTTCTTAAATTTGAAAATTTCAACAAATTGGTGTCATGAGTTGCAAATACCAATTGAGCATTTAATGGGTTTGTTTCCTTTGAAAGAAATAAATCAACAATCCGTGTGGTTAACCTTGTGTGCATTCGAGCTTCAATTTCATCAATAACCAAAACGCCACCGTTTAATAATGAATAAACGACTGGGCCACTTATACTAAAAGCTTTTTTTGTTCCTGCAGATTCCCTTTGTTCCATCGACCACACCATAGAATTATCACTTCTACTTCCATCAGGATTGAAAATACTACGAACTGTATTTACTTGTATTCCGGTTTTTCCAGATAGTTCTTGAACTAAAGACTGCCTTACAGTTGGATCAATGTTGTCAGGGAGTTCATTAGGGGCAATTTCTTTCTTTTGCAATATGATGTCATCAAATCCCAAGTCTAGAGAAATTAAATGTTTAATGATTTGATCTCTATATTCACTATTATCATCTAATAAGTTTATGGTATTTAATTCTTCTGCCCTAGTATCAAGACCATCTACATTTATTAATTTATGAAACCAATTAAATATAGTTTTTGCTTCGTCTACATTAAAGATGTCACAATTTGAAAGAAATAAGCCGTTGTTTTTTGTTGACTCAATGGCCGTATCAATCAACCTCTTAGCTCCATTAAATCCACTAGATACTTCGATTATATCCCCTTCTCGGTAAAATAATTCAACCTCTCTTCCAATATTTTTTCTAAATAACCATTCTTTTTGAATATTATTTAGGTCATATTCTATTCCATATCTATATCTAATCTCATCTATCAGAAATGTGATTTCAAACTTAGTAGGTCTATTGCTGAATCCGCTTATCAATAGATTTGGATCATATGGTAATTTAGTTGTTGAATTAAATCTTCCAGACAAAGACAATAACCTATCTAATATTTCAATACTTTTTAAAATATTGGTTTTTCCACTATTATTTGGACCATAAAGTGCTAAGGCATTTAATACTTTATGTTTTCCAATTTCGATTATGTTTGAAGGAAAATCTGTTTGTCCTGTTGCAGGAACGAAAGATATTACTTGTTCTTCTGCAATGGATCTATAGTTGGAGGTTTTAAATTCTACTAACATGCTACCTATTGAGTTATTTTCTCCAATATAGCATAGTTCGCCTGGATTTGCAAGGTTTTCTTGCATCTAACACTGACATACATGTATTACACAAAAATGATGGACTATTCTTTCTTTTTTCGATTTAGTCCATGATTTCCTCTTGGTAATCGGCCATGTTTTTCCTTGAAACGTTCGATATGATCATCTTCAATTTCCTCCGCTTTTAAGCGTCCAGGTATATCTTTTAACAATATGCGTGAGAAATAGCGTAACCAACCCGCAGCAAGGTTGAAAATTCGAAGTTGACGACGGATTCTTCGACTTAATCCATCGGAGTCAATAGGATCACTACTAATTCCGTATTTGAAGACCTCTTCCTCCTGTTTATCTATGATCTCGTACAAATGATGGGGAGCTTTATTTTTAAGGTTGTTACGATGCATAGGGCTTACCTTCGTTTATTCCCATCCTGCTTCATTGGAGTATGTTTCATAACTAATAGCAGGAATGTAATCAAATGGTTTTTTAGTGGTTTTTTCATAGGCTAAAGCTGCTACCGACAAAAGAGGCTCAAAGTCAGCATGCTTATCTAGTTTTTCAGGAGTGTGGAGCACTTCTTCATAGTGCCTTTTCCCTTGTGCGACTATTGCTGCCCGGACATACAAAAAACCATCTGCCGAAATAGGCTTATCGGGATAAGCGACCTGTGCATGTTGTTGGGTGTCCAAGGCATAAAGGAGTTCTGCCAGCATGTCTTCAAACAAATAGATATGACTAAGTGGATGCTTGCTCAAGGCATCTACCGCAGGTGCTATAGTCTCCTCCGTCTCCTCTGCTGACCAATTAAGTAGGTCAATGATTTGCCAAAAATCGGTAATGCTGAATGATGGAATTTCATCTGTATCTACTAACTGAATATCCAGCCGAGTATGTCCCGGATATTTAGCTTTGAGTTCATTTAGAAACTTTTCATCCACCTCCGATAATGGAAGACTGAATTTTGAAGTCATAATCCCTTGAATTTATTCATTTTAAATCTACTGTTTTTTTGAAAAGATAACAAGCTGAAGCTGACTTCCTAATTTAATTTCCTGCTTCAAAGGTATCTTCCTTCATCGCCATTCGATTACAATCCATCAGTACTTCTTGCAATTCATGGCCGGCAGATTTGAGCGGATCAATGGCGCTGACCAGTTTGGTGCGCAGTGCATACAGCTCTTCTTTGTTGGCGGTAGCCGCTTCGCGGTGCATCTGAATCGCCATTTTTGCTGCTTGTTGCTCTTGCTTGGGATTGAGCCAGCCGTTGAGTTCTGAACATTGGTGACAAATGCCGTTTTTATTGACCAAAGCGCATCGGCGGTCAAAAATATCGGTCATAGTTTGACGTCCGCTTTGCAGCAAATACTTGACTTGACCTTCGGTTTTGTCGAGTATCAACATGATTTCCTTGACGGAAAATGCGTACACATCTTTTAGCAAGAGGGTTAGCTGATTTTCAATGGGCAGGTGCTTCGAAATACACGTAAAACAAGTGCTGATGTGCTCGCTGATTTCGTATTTGCCAAACCCATCTGCCGAATGGCGTGAAGG
>JALEHC010000431.1 GCA_022763215.1 Saprospiraceae bacterium | reverse complement strand
GTAGCTGCCAGCAAATACAATAAAAACGGAACATCCGTCATGAAAGAAAAGGACAATAAATAATACATGGGGTGGAACAGCAAAACGGCAGCTCCAAGGCTGGCGGACGAGCGTGACCATTGCAATTGATCGAGTAAAATACGATAGAAAATATACGCACCGAGCCAAGCCTGAAAGAGGACAGCAATACGCAAAACTGTGAAAGAGAACCCAAAAATAGTGCACCATAAGCTACCCCAAAGAATATGTGTAAGGAGGGTCATGGCAGGCCAATCGTCGAGTACAAATCGGCCATGTTCAACTAGTTGGAAAACAGAGTGTGCGTAAGCCCAATCGTCATTGAGCGGGAAATTTCCGATTGGAGAAATCACAAAAATACTGAGTAACCAGAGTAGGCTGGGCAGGGAAAATCGCACTTTTTGAAGGTAATAATACAAGATGATTTTTAAAAAAGAAAAGGTTGGCACCAGTAGGCACCAACCTTTTTTAATCAATTGGGTAATTCAGTTTAAAATAAAAGGAATGCTAAAGTTTAGCATTAAGAAAGAATATCTTCCACACGGGTAATGGTTCCATCTGCATTGGTGATCGTTTGACCGACATTATACAGGCCGTTGTCTACCAATTTGTAACCAAAAAATTCTGTTTTGATTTCTTTGTTAATGCGTGTAGATGTGATGACCATCACTTTACCATTCATGCCACCGCGATACTTTTCGTAAAGAGCACGGCGGGCAAGTTCCGTTGCTTTCTTTCGAAGAAAGGTGTTGCTTGTAGTCATAGTGTGTTGTGTTTAGTGTTGTGTTTGTTCTATTGTGTGTGTTGTGTTTACCGGGCCTATACTATCTAAGCGTAGTAAATATAAATAAAAAAAGGTATTTGATCATGTGGTCGTAACAGATAATTTACGCAAGTGGTTTTTAACAATAAAAATGTGGTGAATTTGGTAAGGTAAATTACGATTCATTTATCGTTTGATGGGAGGACGGAATGAAATGCTGATCTATTTTTTGACTTTCGGTCAAAAAAATAGATAAAATGGATAATTTCCAATAAATTTGTTGTAAGACCTATTTATTGAAATAATCACTAAATATTATTCGAAAATGGCCAAGCAATATATGGACATGGACACCTTGAAGTATTTGCTTTACGATGTTCATGATTTTGAGAAAGTGTTATCAAAAGAGCGATTTGCAGATTATGACCGAGAAGCAGTGGATATGTTTCTGGATGCAGTGAAAGACTTCTCAGATAAGGAGTTGTATCCGACCTTCATGGAAATGGATGAAACGCCTGCTCATTTTAAAGATGGTCAGATTCATACCCATCCGGTAGTCGGCACTGTGATGAAACAAGGCGGTGAATTGGGCTTGATTGCAGCTGCTTTTTCTGCTGAAGACGGAGGTTTGCAAATGCCTCATACGGCTATGACGGCAGCTTATTATATTATGGATGCGGCCAACAATCATTTGCCAGGCTATTTGGGCTTGACCCAAGGTGCTGCGGAATTGATCGTAGAATTTGGAAGTGATGCTTTGAAAGAAAAGTATACTCCCAAAATGCTAACAGGCGAATGGGCCGGAACGATGTGTCTGACAGAGCCACAAGCGGGTAGCTCCTTGTCGGATATTGTGACGACTGCTTATCCGCAGGAAGACGGCTCTTACAAACTAAAAGGACAAAAGATTTTTATTTCTGGTGGCGATCATCAGCATGTTGATAATGTGATCCATTTGGTGTTGGCGCGTATCGAAGGTGCGCCTGCTGGTACAAAAGGTATATCACTTTTTGTAGTGCCTAAAAATCGCATTCAAGACGATGGCAGCTTGTTAGAAAATGATGTGGTTACAGCTGGCGATTATCAAAAAATGGGCCAGAAAGGGTATTGTACAACTCACTTGATGTTTGGCGAGCAAGATGACTGTCAAGGCTGGCTGGTGGGCGAGCCTAATCTTGGATTGAAGTATATGTTTTTGATGATGAATGGTGCTCGTATTGCTGTAGGTCGCGGTGCGGCAGCTGTTTGTATGGCTGCCTATCAAGCATCTCTGGCTTACGCCAAAGAACGTCCACAAGGGCGAAGAGTACGCAATGACGGTAAAAAAGACGTTCACGAAGAGCCGACTTTGATTATCAATCATCCTGATGTACGTCGGATGTTGCTGTTGCAAAAATCTATATCGGAAGGTTCTTTGAGTTTGGTAGCGCTGACAGCGCTTTACCATGATTTGTTACACACCACTGAAGATCCGGAAGAAAAAGAAAAATACCATCTGTTATTGGAGTTGCTGACACCAATTTGCAAGACTTATCCTTCGGAGGACGGTATGCGTTCTATCAGCAATGGCGTACAGGTGCTTGGTGGATATGGTTTCTGCTCAGAGTATATCCTGCAGCAATACTATCGCGATATTCGTATTTTCTCGATTTATGAAGGTACGACCGGTATTCAGTCGCTTGACTTGCTGGGGCGCAAAGTCGCCATGAAGGGCGGAAAAGCGGTGATGTTACTCGGTAATGAAATCATGCAAACCATCAAAGAAGCCAGTGCGCACGAAGATTTGAAAGGCTATGCTGCCAAATTGGGGGATCGCCTGAAAAATGCGCAGGAAGTACTGGGGCATTTGAGCCAGTTTGCCATGAAAGGCGAATTTGAGCGTTACATTTCAGATGCGTCCATTTTCATGGAATACTTCAGTAAAATTGTGGTTGGCTGGTTGTGGCTACAAATGGCGAGCCGTGCCAAGCAGGCTTTATTGACCGGAGACGGGCAGTATAGCACAGAATTTTACGAAAGTAAAGTACATACCATGAAAGTGTACTTTAAATACGAATTGAGTCGAACAGCATCCTTGGCAGATATTTTGATGGATGCAGATGTGTTGACCATCCCGGATGAAGAAAAAGTATTTGCCTAAATCATAATTTAAACTAAAATTCAAAGACTTCTGATGTAGCACTTCAGAAGTCTTTGTCTTTGTAAGAAAACCCGAGTAGTTAGATGGACTTACAGACAAACTAAACTTGTCTGTAACTTTGATCTGTCACTCACCAACCAATTTTAATAAGACAATGGATAGAGTAAAAAAATTATTTCAGCTAGAAGGCAAGGTGGCGATTGTAACCGGATCGAGTAAAGGAATCGGGGAAGCAATTGCACATGGCTTGGCAGAGCATGGCGCCAAGGTGGTCATCAGTAGTCGCAAACAAGAATCGGTAGATGAAGTGGCTGCCAATTTTCGGGAAGAAGGGCTTGATGCCATTGGTATCGCCTGCCATGTTGGTAAAGCTGATCAGCGGGAAGCATTGATCAAGCAAACAATTGAACACTATGGCGGTATTGATATTTTGGTGAATAATGCTGCTATAAATCCAATTTTTGGTCCACTCGAACAGGCTGATGAAGCCGTATTTGACAAATTGATGGACACCAATGTCAAAGCACCTTGGATATTATCGAATTTGGCTTTGCCATCGATGAAAGAAAGAGGAGGTGGAAGTATTATTAATATTAGTTCTGTAGAAGGCATGCACCCGGGCTTTGGGCTGGGTTTGTATAGCGTAAGCAAATCGGCCATACTGATGTTGTCGAAGAATCAGGCAAAAGAATGGGGGAAGTATGGCGTGCGTTCAAATGTGATATGTCCTGGACTCATCAAAACAAAGTTGAGTACAGCCTTGTGGCAAAATGAAAGTTTGCTAAAGCAATTAGAAAATAATATTCCGAGTGGACGGATTGGAATGCCAGACGAGATGGCCGGATTGGCCGTGTTGTTGGCTTCGGACGCAGGCGCATATATGACAGGAGGCGTGTATACGGCCGATGGTGGGTATTTGATTGCAGGCTAAAAAAGGAAAAAAAATGAACTTTGAACATACAGATCGAGTAAAAGATTTGCAGAAGCGGATTCAGGAATTTATGGATGCCCATATTTATCCGGTAGAAAAAGAAATCGCTGAATTTAATTTGAATCCGGATAATTATTGGCAAGTGTGGCCTGGATTTGAAGCACTGAAAGCAAAAGCAAAAGCAGCAGGCCTTTGGAATTTGTTTTTGCCGAAAGGCTATGGCGAATTAAGCCCGGGCTTAACAAATTTGGAGTATGCCCCTTTGGCTGAACTAATGGGCCGCATCCGTTGGGCAAGTGAAGTGTTTAACTGTAGTGCACCCGATACCGGAAATATGGAAGTATTGGCCAAATACGGTACACCGGAACAGCAAGAACAATGGCTAAAGCCGCTCATGGCTGGCGAAATTCGCTCTGCTTTTTTGATGACGGAGCCGGAAGTGGCTTCCTCTGATGCCACCAACATTGAGACCTCTATCGTGCGTGATGGAGATGAATATGTGATCAATGGCTTGAAATGGTGGTCTTCGGGAGCCATGTATCCGAATTGTAAGGTGGCCATTGTCATGGGAAAAACCAATCCAGATGCCCATCGGCACATGCAACAAAGTATGATATTGGTGCCAATGGATACGCCAGGACTGGAGATTAAGAGGCCTTTACCCGTATTTGGGTATATAGATTCGCCGGAAGGCCATGCAGAAATCAGTCTGAACAATGTACGCGTACCTAAAGAAAATTTGATATTAGGAGAGGGGAGAGGCTTTGAGATTGCACAAGGACGTCTGGGCCCCGGCCGTATTCATCACTGTATGCGGTTGATAGGCATGGCGCAGCGCGCCTTGGAACTGATGTGTAAGCGCGTCAATGAACGTACTGCATTTGGCCGCAGCCTGAAGGACTTTAGCAGTATTCGACAAGATGTAGCACTGTCGAAATGTGAAATTGATCAGGCTCGTTTGTTGACCCTTTCTGCTGCCGACAAAATGGACAAGCAAGGGAATAAAGCAGCGAAGGACCTGATAGCCATGATAAAGATTGTGGCACCGAGTATGGCACTACGCGTGATTGACCGGGCCATACAGGCACATGGAGGTATGGGCGTGAGCAATGATACCCCCTTGGCTGGCTTCTGGGCAGGTGCTCGAACCTTGCGTTTGGCAGATGGCCCTGATGAGGTACATATGCACCAATTAGGGAAGAATGTGATTAAGCAGTATTTGTAGAGAAGCGAACATCTAGCTGATCTTCTTCGTATTATAGATGAAATTAAAATAAAATTTTAATCTATTATGCGACTGAATGAAAATGTAATGAAGTATTTGTTTTTAACCCTGATGTTGTTTTTGACGGCTGGCTGGACCAATAATTTACAGGCACAGCAAGATAAAAAAACAATCAAGGTAACCGACCGTGGTGTAAAGTATGTTGTTGCGGGTTGGGAAACAACTTCAATTTATGACCCTTACAATTATACTTTCTATATATCGGAAGGCCCACAGATCAAAACGATGTTTACCAGAAATGACTACTATGTATCGATCAACTCCTTAGATCGTAGTCCGGTATTTAGTTTTAACGATACCTGTTTGCTGGAAGAAGATCCGAATAAACAACTGGAATGTTCTAACAATGAGCTATTTGAATATATAAAGTATCAGAATATTGATTATCCAGACAAAGCAAAAGAAAATAATTCGGAAGGTGTTGTATTTGTGTCTTTTATGCTCAATAAAGATGGACAGATTGAAAACATCAGTGTACTGGAAAAAGGTGATGAATGTAAACCCTGCAATGATGCAGCCGTAGACGTCATCAAAGATTCAGAAAGTAAGTGGTATGCAGCCATGAAAGATGGCAAAACCATTACCACCCACTTAACTGTACCAGTACGCTTCAAGATTTTTGAAATACCAGACGGTACCTATCCGGATAAGTAATCGATGAAAAGTCTGGGACATAGAAGCCACTTTCCTTTTGGGGGGAGTGGCTTTTTGTATTGTTTTTTGATGAGGAGTAGGGGAGAAGCATATATTACATTCTCTGCTTTGGAAAAAATCAGTATATTTAAGGAATAACTCAATACATTAAGTTCTTTGACATCATTGGTGATATGCATACGGCTGGCCATTCAGCGGAAAGTAGGTAGAGCTGATGGTATGATTGTGATTGGGAAAAATGAATTAGACAAAGACGAATTAAGTGGTGATAAACATACGCTTATACTTTAAGTATTTACTATATGTCTAGTTTTTACCCGAATTTAAAACAAAAATATTTTTCGGCTTAAAAAAGTAGACGCAAAATAGTGATGCTTTTGGCAAAAGAAGCAAATTAGTGATTTTTTTAACATTTGTGCGTTCGGGAAAATAATTTTCCTGATATTATGTTAAATAGCCTTTTAGGAAATTAAGGATAAATATCTGACTATGAAGTCAAAACATATAATAGGCTAGACCACTATCAAAAAAACGTGTTTTTTGCTGAGGTAATCACTTAAAGATAAATTAATATATGTCGCAACTCGCTGACTTTTAGTTTTATATATTTTAATCATATTTGATAATTTGCTACTGTGTTTTAATTTCTTGAGAAATGTGACAGTTAAAACGCTATAAATAAATTGTTTGAAAAAAGTCAAAACAAGAATCTAGCCAACAAAACAGAGAATT